>SLMC01000023.1 GCA_007133745.1 Kiritimatiellia bacterium | reverse complement strand
GGCTTCCTTTTCTTCCGCCTTCATTGTCTTCGTTGCCTTCTGTTCAAACAATTTTTTTGGTTGCGGCTTTGCCGCGCTGGGTCTTCCGTGGTAAAAAACATCTTTACACTTCACGTTCCACGCCCCACGCTCTTCCCCCTTCGTTTCCTTCTGTTCAACATTCCTTTTAAACCCGCCCGGTTAACTCGGAAGCGCCATAAGCAGAGCCGATATCAAGGCGCAGTCGCCGGTTCGGCAAGCTTTGCCTGCGCGTCGCGGGCGGCGTCCCGCACAATTTCGGGCAGCGCCGGATGAATGAAAATCATATCCAAAAGATCGTCGAGCGAGCCGCCCGTTTTCATGAGCAGAATCAGGATATGAATCATGTTGGACGCTTCATCCCCGACCATATGCGCGCCGATCAGCCGACGCGTGGCGCGGTTCACCAGGATTTTGCATAGCCCGTGTTCCAGGTGTCGTGCCATGCCCTGATTGCTGTCCGCAAAGGCGGCGCGTCCGACAACAAAGTCGGCGCCTTGCGCGCGCGCCTCTTCTTCGGTCGGGCCGACCCCCGCGATCTCGGGGTCGGCGAACACGGCATGCGGAACGGGTCCGTAATCGAGCGGCTCGGCGGCGTCCTCCGAAAAGGCCGTGCGCAGCAGGTACTCGGCTTCGCGATTGACCGTATGGCGGAACAGGTGGTTGCCGACCGCATCGCCCAGCGCATACACGCCGTCGACAGTCGTGCGAAGACAGGCGTCCGCTTGAATCGTTCCTTCGGCGGTCAACGCGATGCCGGTCGTGTCCAGGCCCAGGTCGTCGGTGTTGGGTCTTACGCCGGTGGCGACGAGCAGGGCGTCGCCCTGCACGGCGCACACGTCGCCGGTCGCGTTGCGGCCCGCAACCTCGATGGCGGCTCCGACTTGGCGCACGGCGGTCGGTGTGAAGGCTTCGATCACCGTGTGTCGACGGCAAAAGGTTTCGGCGAACTCGTCGGCGATTTCCCGGTCTTCGCGTCGCATCAAACGGCTGCGCACAAGAAATGCGACCTGGCTGCCCGCCGAGCGATAGGCATTGCCCAATTCCACGGCGATATAGCCGCCGCCCAGAACAATCAGTTCCCTGGGCAGGTCCGTCCGGCGCAAAGCCTGGGCGCTGGTCATGTAGGGAACGTCGGCCAATCCGGGAATGTCGGGAATGGACGGGCGCGATCCGGTCGCAATGAAAATGCGGTCGCCCGAGATGTCCGTGTCGCCGACGCGCAACAGCTTGTCGCCGATGAAACGGGCGCGATGCGGGTAATAGTCCACGTTGTCGGCAGCTTCGCAGCGGGTCTGTAGCGAACGCGCTATCGTATCCACCGTGCCGGTCACGCGGGCGATCAGGCGCGCGAATTCGACGCGCGGCGGCGCGGACAGCGCGATATCGACTTGATTCGCATCGCGCATTTTATCGGCCAGTTCCATGGGCCAGATCAACATCTTGGACGGAATGCAGCCGCGCTTGAGGCAGGTGCCGCCGCACGCGCCCTGTTCGATCAGCGCGACCTGCCGACCCTGTTGCGCCGCGGGCAGGGCGATCTTCAGTCCGCCGCCGCTGCCGATAACAATGGCATCGTAATGCTTCATAACAGTCTTTCTCCGCGATCAGTCATGGATATTGAAAAACCAGTTGCTATGTTTCGCGACGCGTCGTCATCCGCCCGAGGAGGACGAAGGGGTGGGCACGATGCCGCCGAACCCGCCGGCGGAAGAGCGGACAAGATCGTTCAGCCGAGCGAGGGCCGGCCTGCTATTGGGCGCGGGCATGGGCTCGGCCTTTTCGAAGGCGGCTGCACTGGCGCAGGCGACCGTACGCAGTTCGAAGCCGGCCCCGATCAGTTCGCGAAAATACATTGCCAAATCGGGTGTGGGCGCTTTGGCGCCCGAGCTGCCGACGTACACGAGACTGCGGATACCGGCGGAGCGCAAGAGCGCGGGGCCAGGCAGTAGTCGGTCTTCGAGACAGTAGCGGTTGTCGTAAAGGCCGGGACCGGGTTTCCCCTGGCTGAACCGGTCGCTGTCGCAAATCCAGAGCGGCGGCGAGGCGGCGGCAAGGCGCGTTCGTTCGTGCGCAAGTTCGGCGGCATAATGCAGGAGCGTGCCCAACAGCCTCTCGGGCTTGAGCACACCGGCTTTGTTGGGCCAGTTGTCGAACGTGCAAACGGGCTGGAAGCCGCCGCGAACGAAGTGGCGGGCGACCGATACGGCGTGCGGACCGGGCAGATCAAGAACAACCATGAGGCCGGGTCCGCGCGTCCAGTCGGGCAAGGGCGCAGGTGGGCGTAGCCACGTGTCCATCTCCGCATCGGGGCGCGGCCCTACGTTGGCGGGCGTTTTGCGCGTCGCGATGTCCAGGGCGGCGAACAGGGTGACGCAATGGAACGGTTCCCAGGGGCTGCCCTCGACCGGGCCCCAGGTTTTCCACAGGGGCTCGGTACGCGCGAAATTTCGCCAGAGCCCGCCGCCGAGGCTGTCCGGCTGAAGCGGATTGCCGATGGAGAATCCGGATGTCGGCGCGATGAAGGCAAAGCCCGGCTTCCCGACGGCGCTAAGCAGTTTCGACAACAGTGGCCACATGATATGCCTCGCTTGTGATGAAGGGTTGCGGCGCCACACGGCTGTAATAGCCGGCAAATCGGCCGTTGACCGTATAGACGCCGATAGTGGGATACATGACACCCGCTTCGAAAGGAAGGGGCGCGACATCGAAACGTTCCTGCAATGCGAATTCGTCCGGGCAGACACGGGCAACGGCGAGGGCCGCCGCCCATGTGTCCGGTTTGGCCAGGGCGCCCATAAGAACAGCGTCGCCCATGCGTCCGAACGCGCGTTTCAGCACCCAACGTTCGCGTTCGGCGCAGACGTCCGCTTCGCGGACCGGGTCGTAGCATTCAGTATGCGGCAACCATTCCCTGAACAGGGCGCGGTCCGCCTGTTCGGCGGTTTCGTCCGCCAGCCACAGGGCGAAGCTGCGCTTGCTTTGCGCCAGCAGACGCAGGGGCGGATTCATCAGCCGCAGCCGGGGCAGAGCGCGAACCCAGGTTTCGCGGTTGGTCAGAAACGCCATGGACTCGCCTGGAAAGAAGCGAAAGACACCGTCGACCGACCGGTTGTCGAGGCTCGGTCCGCGTCGCCAGCGGAGTTGTTCCGGTGAAGCCAGCACGGTGTCGTGACCGGCTTCTTCCAGCCAGCGCGCAAGCAGAGCGCAATGCTGTAAATCTTCGGAAAAAGCTGTGGCGAAGACCAGTCCGATCCGGTCGCAATCGTCGAAGGCGTCGGTCAACTGTTGTTTCAATGCGCCTTCCGCACGGCCGCCCAGGGTTGTTTCATCAACCAGTTCAGCGACGCCGACCGCCTCGTTGAAGCCGCCCGGCACATCTTCGTTGAACTCCGAAATTCGCCATGCGCCGTCTCGAGTCCGGAAAAAATCCGCGCGGCAGAAGGCTGATTCGCGCGGACTGGAGGCGGTAAGAAGCGGTCGCAGGGCGGAATCGAGGCCAAGCCTCTCCGCCACGTCGGGTTCGCGCCAAGTCCGCGCCTCGAAGCGGCGGATCGCGGCCGCGAACGATTCGGCGGCCTGGACAAGCCGCGCATGGGTCGGACGGTCGAGCACGATGGATTCCGGCAGAATGCGACACCGGTCGTTCACGGTGGCATCCCATTTGTGATAGCGCAAGGCGAGATCGCGGACCAGATCGCGGTACGCGGGTTCAGCAAGAGGCCAGCGCCATGTCCGCAACGGGTTCATCTCAGCCATTGGATAAGAAGGTTGACGGCGACAACGCCGAAATAGATGCCCGACTCGATCCAGCGCAAGGCGGGGATACGGTCGGTTAGACGGTCGGGCAAATGGATGAATTCGTGAACGATCAGCAAGCCGGCGGCGAGCATGACATCCTTCAAGCCGTGGGTCCAACCCCAGAAATCGCCGGAAACGGCGCTGACCATAAGCACGGAGGCGCTGATCGCGAAACTGGCCGCGCCCAAGGCCGTGCCGGCGTCGCGTTCCTGCCGGATGCGCTTGCGGAAAGAGCCGGGCTCGCGCCAGCAGTACAGGGTCAGACCGCCAGCCATGACGCTCCAGCCCAAAAGGAAGAAGCCGAGCGGAATCCACCAGCCGCCCTCGCCGTCTCCGGTCGGATCGGCTTCGCCCCACAGGCTGGCGCCGAAAATCAAGCCGGTTCCCAGCGTGAAGCCGGCCACGAAGAGGGCCGCCGCCCAGTTCTTTCGTTCGCCCGCGTCTATGCGCGCATGCGCGCCGAAAAGATGGGCGCCGCCCTTGCCGAAACACTGGAGCGCGGCATAGCCCATGACCAAATAGAAAACGTTGTAAACGCCTTGCACGCTTGGATCGGCGTGGCGGGCCAGCACATAGACAAGCCAGCCCATGCCGGCCAGCACGGCCAGGCGAATCAGGCCCAGGCCCGGATTGTCGCGCCGGACAAGACCGGGCAACCGGCCCGTTCTGTATTTCGCGGCGCCGAAAACAGCCAGGCCGGCAGATACGATAAAGACCATGATTTCGTCTTCGCTCATGTATGGTAAACCCTGTTTTGGGCGCACACGAACTTGTACCTGTTGGCAAAATTGAAAGGCGTTAGCTTCATAAATGACCTCCTTTTCGCTTGCGCCGCAGGACCGACTCTCAGTCGGTCTCCTGATGGGCGGACTGAAAGTCCACCCTACGTTCTTTCCCGCAAACGGAAAACAAGTGTGCGGATTTGGGAGTGCGTGGGTTTTCACCGCACACCCGCCCACAATCCCCCCCCCCGATGCGGCAGGACGGCGTGGTTAAGGCGCTAACCCTACGTTATTTCGCGTGCGAAACAAGCTCAAAATCTCATTGACGCGCGCGTCAATGAAGCGGTACGGTATGCGGAACATTTAATTCCGCATCCCTATGGGATCGTACTGAAACGGGGATACCGATGAAAACAGACGAAAAAACCTCCAACATGGGCTTCGAGTTTTCGGATACGATCGCCGGCTATGTCGGCGACCCGAACCCGGCCGCCAAAACCTTCTCGTTGACCACGCGGGACGGGCGGACATTTCAGGCGAAGACGGCGACCAGTTGTTTCGCGCAAATCGCGCGCAACCTCGGGGAACCCTACCTGGATTGTACCGGCCAGATGTTCGACCACCTGACAGCCGGTCGCTATGTTTTCGCCTACGGCGCCTTTTATCCGCAAGCCGGCGCCCATGTTTTCGAGGCGCAGTCTCTGGTGTTTCCCGGCAAAACCGAGTCGAGCTTCCGGTTCGAGGAACCGGACTGGTGGGTGAATCAGGCCCGAAGCATCTGCGATTTCTTTTTGCGGTCGCAGTTCAATACCCGCGAGGCGGGCGGCATCGACTACCGCAATTACCGGACGCAGTTGGGACTCTCGGGCGCGCAAAACGAAACCCTGCGCCAGGAAACGGACACCATTTCGCGCATGGTCTATGGCATGGCCTCGACCTTCATGCTGACCGGCGAGGACATCTATCTCGAGGCGGCCGAGAAGGGGACGGCCTATTTGCGCGAGCGCATGCGGTTTTACGATCACGACGAAAAAATCGTGTACTGGTATCACGGCATCGATCCGGTTCCGGACGCGCCCGATCACAAGGTGTTCGCCTCGGAGTTCGGCGACGATTATTTCGCGATACCCATGTACGAGCAAATCTACGCGCTGGCCGGCCCGACCCAGACCTATCGGATCAACGGCGACCCCGCCATTATGCAGGACATCGACATGACGATGGACCTGTTCGAGCGCTTCTTTCTGGACAAGGAGCGGAAAGGCTATTTCTCGCATGTCGATCCGATCGCGCTGAACCCGCTTAGCGACGAATTGGGCGACAATAAAGGCCGCAAGAACTGGAATTCGGTGGGCGATCATGCGCCCGCCTATCTGATCAATCTGTATCTGGCCACCGGGAACCCGAAACATCTGGAGATGCTGACCTATTGCGCGGACTGCATTTGCGAGTATTTCCCGGATTTCGAGAACAGTCCATTCGTGCAGGAACGCTTTTTTGCCGATTGGAGCCACGACAAGACCTGGGGCTGGCAGCAGAACCGGGCCATAATCGGTCACAATCTCAAGATCGCCTGGAACCTGATGCGCATCCATAGTCTTGCGCCCAAGGACGCCTATGTCGCGCTGGCCCGCAAGATCGCGGACGTGATGCCCGAACACGGCATGGATCGGCAGCGCTCGGGTTGGTACGATGCCATGGAACGCGAATTGAAGGCCGGCGAGACGCATCACCGTTTCGCCTGGCATGATCGCAAGGCCTGGTGGCAGCAGGAGCAGTCCATTCTGGCCTACCAGATTCTGTACGGTTTGCTGGGCGAGCCGGACTACCTGAAGCTGGCCCGCGAGTCGGCCGCCTTTTACAGCGCGTTCTTTCTCGATCACGACGACGGCGCGGTCTATTTCAACACGCTGGCCAGCGGAATACCCTATCTGATGGGGACGGAACGCATGAAGGGCAGTCATTCGATGAGCGCCTATCATTCCGTCGAGCTGGCATATCTGTCCGCCGTCTATATCAATCTGTTGCATACCCGCCAGCCGCTTGATTTGCATTTCAAGCCGCTACCCGATGGCTTTGCCGACCGGATTCTGAGGGTGTGTCCGGATATGCTGCCGCCCGGCCGCGTAACGATCGCCGAGGTGCACATCGACGGCGCGCCGTGGCAGGATTTCGATGCCGATCAACTGACGGTTACGCTGCCGAAAACTGACGGACGACCCAAGGTGCGCGTGCGTTTGGTTTCAAATCCGGCTTAGCGCCTTTTCCCACGTCTCTGTCATAAAAGACAAACAATATTAACCCCGAATGACCCAGCGCGGCAGAGCCGCAAGCCAAAAACATGTTTGAACAGAAGGCAACGAAGATAATGAAGGCAGAAGAAAAGAAAGCCCGCTAATCACGCTAATATGCGCGAATGGGGTTTTTTTATTCGTGTCCATTCGCGGTTCAAGCTTCTTTAGTTGCGGCTCTGCCGCGCTGGGAACTCCGTGGTGAAAGAAAATTTGGGTTGCGGGCGAAGCCCGCCTTTGGGGAGGGGACGATGGACATTGAGTTTCTCGATCAGGATGGCGCGCATGTGGCGCGCATTGTCGGCGATCTGGACGGCAACACGGCGCCGGACGCCGAGGCCCGCATCATGGAGTACGCCCGGCAGCATGATCGCCTGGTTTTGGATTTGGCGGCCTGCGGCTACGTATCGAGCGCGGGATTGCGCGTGCTGCTGATGCTCGGCAAGCAGCTCAAGGCGCAGGGCGGACGCTGGGCGCTGGCGGGAGTCTCCGCCGAAATCGCCGATGTCATGGATATGACCGGGTTCAGCTCGTTTTTCACGCTATGCCCGGACGTGGCCGCCGCTGCGCAAACCTTGTCGACGACACCCTGAGGCGGCACAGTCGCAAGCCAAAAGGATTGAACAGAAGGCGACGAAGGTAACGATGTGGAACGTGGCGAGTAAAATGTGCGTTCGTGGAGCGGCTCGGCTCTTGCCAGGGCATAGTTTTTGCGACGCCTGTTCCCGAGCCGGAATAGCCGGACGCGGAAGCGCGTCCGCTCCGTTGAGATGGAGCGCCGCTTTGTTCAGCGAGATCAGGCTCGCGTGTAAAAGACGGTCGGAAAGGGATTGAGGGCGCTATGCTGAACCGTATTGATTTGCATCCGACGCACTCGCACGACGGGTTTCCGTTGCGGGCCGGCAAGCCTTTGCCTTTCGGCGCCACGCTGGTTCCGGGCGGCGTCAATTTTTCAGTGTATTCGCGCTTTGCCGAATCCTGCGATTTGGTCCTGTTCAAAAAGCACGCGCCGCAGCCGTTCGCGACCATCCCGTTCCTGAACGAGTTCCGGGTCGGCAATGTCTTCGCCATGGTCGTGTTCGACTTGGATTACGAGAACATCGAATACGGGTACCGCATGGACGGCCCTTGGGACCCGGCGAACGGGCATCGGTTCGACAAAACGAAAGTCCTTCTGGATCCCTACGCCAAAAGCATTGGCGGACGCGATGTCTGGGGGGTGGAGCCGGACTGGGCCAATGTGTATCCTCATCGCGCGCGCATCTTTTTCGACGATTTCGACTGGGAAGACGACAGCCAGATGGACATTCCGTTCGAGGACCTGGTGATTTACGAAATGCATGTGCGCAGTTTCACGGCGCATCCGTCCTCGCAGGCCAAGCATCCGGGCACGTTTTCGGCCATTCGCGAAAAAATTCCCTATCTCAAGGAATTGGGCGTCAACTGCGTGGAGCTGCTGCCGGTCCACGAATTCGACGAATTCGAAAACTCGCGTCCATCGCCCGTGACCGGCGAACGCCTGGTCAACTACTGGGGCTACAGCAACGTCGGGTTCTTCGCGCCCAAGGCCGGCTATGCGGCCACGGGCAAATACGGCATGCAGGTGGACGAGCTCAAGACGACGATCAAGGCCCTGCACAAGAACGGGATCGAGGTCATCCTGGATGTCGTGTTCAATCATACCGCCGAAGGCAACGAGCGCGGCCCCACCATCTCCTATCGCGGTATCGACAACAAAACCTACTATATGCTGACGCCGGAAGGCTATTATTTCAATTTCAGCGGCTGCGGCAATACGCTGAACTGCAACAACCCCATTGTGCGCAACATGATTCTCGACTGCTTGCGGCATTGGGTAACGGATTACCACGTCGACGGGTTCCGTTTCGATTTGGCGGCCATTCTGGGCCGGGACCAGGATGGCGCGCCGATGAACCGTCCGCCGCTGCTCGAAACGCTGGCGTTCGATCCGATTCTGGGCAAGTGCAAACTGATTGCCGAGGCCTGGGACGCCGGCGGCCTGTATCAGGTCGGCGCCTTTCCGGCCTGGGGCCGATGGGCGGAATGGAACGGGAAGTACCGGGACGATCTGCGCAAGTTCCTGAAAGGCGAGCCGGACATGGTCGGCACGATCGCCCAGCGCCTGCGCGGGTCGCCCGATCTGTACCAGTGGCAGGCGCGGGAAACCTGCGCGTCGGTGAATTTCATTACCTGCCATGACGGGTTCACGCTCATGGATATGGTTTCCTACAACGACAAGCATAACGAGGCCAACGGCGAAAACAATGCCGACGGCGGCAACGATAACGAAAGCTGGAATTGCGGATGGGAAGGCCCGTGCGACGATCCGGAGATTCAACGGCTCAGGCTGAAGCAAATCAAGAACGCCGCCACGCTCCTGCTGACGAGTCATGGCGCGCCCATGATTCTGTCGGGCGACGAAATGGGCAACACCCAAAACGGCAACAACAACGCCTATTGCCAGGACAACGCCCTCTCGTGGCTGGATTGGAGCCTGTTGGAAAGCAACGCCGAGCTGTTCAACTATTTCAAGCGCATGATCGCCTTGCGCAAGGCGCATCCGGCCTTGCGCTACAGCACCTACACGACGCGCGCCGATCTCGGCGCGGAAGTGTCCTGGCATGGACTCAAAGCCTGGAACGCCGACTGGTCGACCGAATGCCGGACGCTGGCGTTCATGTGTCGGCGACCCGACGCGCCCGAGGTTCC
>SLMC01000417.1 GCA_007133745.1 Kiritimatiellia bacterium | reverse complement strand
TCTACATGCTGAAACTGCACCATTTGGTCAGCGACAAAATTCACGCGCGTGCCGTGGGTCCGTATTCCCTCGTGACGCAGCAGCCGCTGGGCGGCAAGGCCCAGTATGGCGGCCAGCGGATGGGCGAGATGGAAGTGTGGGCGCTGGAAGCTTACGGCGCGGCCTATGCGCTGCAGGAATTGCTGACGGTCAAGAGCGACGATGTCGCGGGGCGGACGCGGATGTACGAACTCATTGTCAAAGGCGAAAACACGCTCGAGGCTGGAGTTCCGGAATCCTTCAACGTGCTTGTGAACGAATTGCAGGGATTGTGCCTGAAGCTGGAAATGCGCGGAGGCCGGACGAACAGGATGTCCGACGGGAGCAGGAAAGCGGAGGACGTGTTTTGAACTACCATGCCGCCAAGGAAATCACAGGTATGACCGACGCTGTCGGGAATTTCAATGCCATCGCCATTACGCTGGCCTCGCCCGAAACCATTCGGGCCTGGAGTTGGGGCGAGGTGAAGAATCCGGAAACCATCAATTACCGGACCTACAAGCCCGAACGGGGCGGACTTTTCTGCGAGCGCATTTACGGGCCCACGAAGGACTGGGAATGCAGCTGCGGCAAGTACAAGCGGATCAAGCACAAGGGCGTGATTTGCGACCGTTGCGGCGTCGAAGTGACCTTGTCGAAGGTGCGTCGGGAACGCATGGGCCATATCGAACTGGCCGTCCCCGTTTCGCATATATGGTTCTTCAAGTGCACGCCAAGCCGAATCGGGCTAATGATGGATGTCACCACATCGAGCTTGGAACGGGTGCTGTATTACGAGGATCATCTGGTGATGGATCCGGGCGACACGCCGCTGAAACCCGGGCAGATGCTGGGCGAAACGGAATATCGCGAGGCCGTCGAGAAATACGGCGAGTCTTCGTTCGAAACGAAGATGGGCGCGGAGGCGGTTCGGGACGCGCTGGCGGGTGTCGATCTGAGCAAGTTCCTTGAGGATCTCGAGGAGGCCATGGAGAAGACGCGCAACAAGCAGACGCGCAAGAAGCTGTCCAAGCAGATGAAGCTGGCCGAAGGCTTTCGCAGCAGCGGAACCCGTCCCGAGTGGATGATTCTCGACGTTTTGCCCGTGATTCCGCCCGAGCTGCGTCCGCTGGTGCCCCTCGAGGGCGGGCGGTTCGCCACCTCGGATTTGAACGACTTGTATCGGCGGGTCATCAACCGCAACAATCGCCTGAAGAATCTTCAGCAGCTTAAAACGCCGAACGTGATTATCCGCAACGAAAAAAGAATGCTGCAGGAGGCGGTGGATGCCGTATTCGACAACGGGCGGCATGGTCGCGCCGTAACCGGGGCCGGCAACCGTCCGCTGAAGTCGTTGAGCGACATGCTGCGCGGGAAAAGCGGACGCTTCCGTCAGAATCTTCTCGGGAAACGCGTGGATTATTCCGGGCGGTCCGTCATTGTGGTGGGGCCGGAACTCAAACTCAACCAGTGCGGGCTGCCCCAGAAGATGGCTTTGGTTCTTTTCGAGCCTTTCATTATCAAGCGGTTGAAGGATTTGGGCATCGTGCATACCGTGCGCAGCGCCAAGAAACTGATCGAGCGTCAAACGGACAAAGTATGGGACATTCTCGAGGAAGTGGTCAAGGGCAAGACCGTTATGCTCAATCGCGCGCCCACGCTGCACCGTTTGAGCATCCAGTCCTTCGAGCCGATTCTTGTGGAAGGCGAGGCGATCCAGATTCATCCGCTGGTATGCACGGCGTTCAACGCCGATTTCGACGGGGACCAGATGGCGGTGCATGTGCCGTTGTCCATTGAAGCCCAGCAGGAATCGCGTTTGCTCATGATGTCCACCAACAATATCTTTTCGCCGTCCAGCGGCCGTTCGATGATGACGCCTTCGCAGGACATCGCGCTGGGAATCTACTATCTGACGGACTTGAGTCAAAAGGACAAGATCAAGACGTTCGCCGCCGGAAAAGACGACCCCCTCACCGAACGGCTGCCCCTGTTCGCCGACGCGTGGGAAGTGCGCATGGCCTACGAGAACGGGACCGTGGCCCTCCACGACCGCATCCGTTTCAGCAATCCGGATTTCGGCCGAAATACGATTCGCGGAAACCGCGAGGCCAAGATTCTCGCGACGACCGTGGGGCGGGTCTTCTTCAACGAGATTTGGCCGCCGGATGTCGGTTTCGTGAACGCGCTGGTCGACAAGAACATGGTCGGGGATTTGATCGGAAGTTGCTACAGCGTGGCGGCGCATGCCAACGTGGTCGAGACGCTGGACTCGCTGAAGCGCATTGGGTTCGAATACGCGACTTTGGCCGGGGTCTCGATCGGGCTTGTGGACATGATCGTGCCGGAGGAGAAGGGCGAGATCCTCGACCGGACACGGGAACAGGTGCTTGCCGTCCGCAATCAGTATCGGCAGGGGGTCGTGACCGATGGCGAGCGTCACAACAAGGTGCTCGACATTTGGACGCAGGCGACCGACGAAGTGGCCGAAGCGATGTATCGCGCCATCGAGGAGAACAAGGGCAGCGAGGAGTGCAACCCGGTTTTCATGATGGTGGATTCCAAGGCGCGCGGGAGCCGGCAGCAGATTCGCCAGTTGTGCGGCATTCGCGGCCTGATGGCCAAGCCGTCGGGTGAAATCATCGAGCGGCCGATCGTGTCGAATTTCCGCGAAGGACTGAGTGTGCTTGAGTATTTCATCAGCACCCACGGCGCGCGCAAGGGGCTGGCGGATACGGCTTTGAAGACGGCCGATGCCGGCTATCTGACCCGCAAGCTGGTGGACGTGGCGCACGACGTGATTGTCGTGGAGCAGGATTGCAACACGGCCAACGGCATCGAGCTGAGCGCGATGACGGAAGGCGACGAGGAGCTGATTCCTCTGAGTCGGCGCATCGCGGGCCGAACGTCGCTCAACGACATTATGAATCCGATCGGCGGCGAGTGCGTCGTCAAGGCCGGGGCCGAGATCACGGAAAGCGTTTGCGAGCAACTGGAGCGTCTGGGCATCGACAGTGTCAGAATACGCAGTGTTCTGACATGCGAGTCCAGGTCCGGCCTGTGCGCGCGCTGTTATGGCCGCGATTTGACCACGGGCCGTCTCGTGAATGTGGGGACGGCGGTCGGAACGATCGCCGCGCAATCCATTGGCGAGCCCGGCACCCAGTTGACCTTGAGAACGTTTCATATTGGCGGGACGGCCAGCTCGATTTTCAAACAGCCCGAGGTTGTCGCCCGGAAGGGCGGGGTAGTGCGCTATCGCGATCTTCGCGTGGTTCGCAATCCGAGCGGAAATCTTGTGGTTCTGAACAAGAACGGCGTCATCAGCGTTCATGACAAATCCGGGCACGAACTCGAGCGTTACACGACGGCGATCGGCGCTCAGGTTTTCGCGGAGGATGGCGCGTCTGTCGTCGCCGGCGCCGTGCTGGCCAAGTGGGATCCCTACAGCGTGCCGATTCTTGCCGAACAGGAAGGCGTGATCGGCTTTCACGATTTCGTCGAGAATGTTTCGATCAAGCGGGAGGTGGACGAAACCACGGGCACGGTCGGCATCGTCGTTCTGGAAAGCAAGAAGACGCTGCATCCCCAGATCATCGTCAAGAACGAAACATCCGGCGAGGTGATGGGCTTTTACAGCATCCCGGCCGGCGCGCGGGTCATGGTCGAAGCAGGCATGCCGGTTTATCCGGGCGATCTGCTGGCCCGGACTCCGAGAAAGGAGTCTAAAACCCGGGACATCGTAGGCGGCTTGCCCAGAGTCGCCGAGCTGTTCGAGGCGCGTTTGCCAAAGGACGCGGCCGAAATCGCGAGGATCGAGGGGCTTGTCGATTTCGGCCCCAACCAGCGCGGACGCCGCTGTCTGATCATTCGCGACGAGGTGACCGGCGGCGAAGAGGAGCACCTGATTCCGATGGGCAAGCATATTGTCGTGTTCAAGGGCGACAAAGTCAAGAAAGGGCAGCAGTTGACGGACGGCCCGATCGTGCCGCAGGAGATTCTCGATGTTTGCGGTCCCCAGGAACTGCAGGAATACCTGGTGAAGGAAGTTCAGCAGGTCTATCACTTGCAGGGCGTGGAGATCAACGACAAGCATGTCGAGGTCATCGTTCGCCAGATGCTGCGCAAGGTCAAGATCACGAACCCCGGGGATACGGATTTCCTGTGGGGCGACCAGGTTATGAAGCAGACGTTTCTGGAGGTCAACGAGGCGGCCAAGGTGGAGGGCAAGCGTCCTGCCGAGGCGCAACCCGCCCTGCTGGGCATTACCAAGGCGTCGCTGTCCACCGAGAGTTTCATATCGGCCGCTTCGTTCCAGGACACCACGCGAGTCCTGACCGAGGCGGCTACGCTCGGACGCGTGGACCATCTGCGCGGATTCAAGGAAAACGTGATCATGGGGCATCTCATTCCAGGCGGGACGGGGTTCCCGATGTACCGCAACATCAAGCTGGTTCCGCTGGCCGAGCCGATCGAGCCCGACGAGGATATCGCCGAGTCCGAGCCGGTCGAGGACGAGGCCGGAAAAAATCTGAAGGAATTATTGGGATAAGTGTTGATCAAGGCGAAACGGTTGTGATAGCTTCTTCGCTTCTTTTGTTCGATCGAGAGGATTCAGCGATGCCGACGATAAATCAATTGGTCAGAAAAGGCCGTACGCAGGCGCGTGGAAAGAGCAAGTCGCCCGCGCTGAAAAAATGTCCGCAGCGTCGCGGCGTGTGCCTGGACGTGAGGACGCAGACGCCCAAGAAACCCAACTCGGCGTTGCGCAAAGTTGCGCGGGTGCGCTTGACGTCGGGCTTCGAAGTCAATGCGTACATTCCGGGCGAAGGACACAATCTCCAGGAGCACAGCGTTGTGCTGGTTCGGGGAGGGCGCGTGAGCGATTTGCCCGGCGTTCGCTATCATATTGTGCGGGGCGCCCTGGACAGCCTGGGGGTCGACAAGCGGAAGGTCAGTCGTTCCAAGTACGGCGTGAAAAAAACGAAGACGGCATAGGAGACAGCCATGGCGCGAAGGCGCAAATCCGAAAAACGCACCTTGACACCGGACCCGAAGTTCGACAGCGAGCTGGTGGCCAAGATTGTCAATTACGTGATGCAATGCGGAAAGAAATCCGTCGCCGAACGCATGGTTTACGGCGCGCTCGACGAGATTGGCGCGAAAATGAAACAGGACCCTATCGAGGTGCTGATTCGCGCCATCGACAACATCAAGCCCAGAGTGGAAGTGCGTTCCCGTCGCGTCGGCGGCGGCACCTACCAGGTGCCCGTGGATGTCGGACGCGAGCGTCAGTTGGCCCTCGCGCTGCGTTGGCTGATGCAGTTTTCTTCGACGCGCAAGGGCGTGCCCATGGCCAAGGCCCTGGCTCAGGAACTCATGGACGCGTTCGCCAATCAGGGGAACGCGGTCCGCAAAAAGGAAGACACGCATAAGATGGCGCAGGCCAACAAGGCTTTCGCTCACTACGCCTGGTAACGGGCCATCAAGAGAAATACGCAAACATGGTAACGGTTTTGACACATAAAGCGAAAAACAAGGATCGCTCGGGATCGGACGGCGCCGGGGTCGGTGCGCGGCTGCGCGCGGTGGACCAGGTGCGCAATATCGGCATCATCGCCCATATCGACGCCGGCAAAACGACGATTTCCGAGCGCATGCTGTTTTATTCGGGCCGTGTTCACAAGATGGGCGAAGTCCACGAGGGCAATGCGGTCATGGACTGGATGATTCAGGAGAAGGAGCGCGGGATCACGATCGCCAGCGCGGCGACCACGTTTTTCTGGCGGGATTGTCAAGTGAACCTGATCGATACGCCCGGGCATGTCGATTTTACCGCCGAAGTGGAACGTTCGCTCCGGGTGCTGGACGGCGCCGTAGGCGTGTTTTGCGGGGTGGGCGGCGTACAGGCGCAGTCTGAAACCGTGTGGCGTCAGGCGGACCGCTATCGGGTGCCGCGTATCGTTTTCGTGAACAAGATGGACCGGGTCGGGGCCGGTTTCGATCGTGTCGTATCGTGCATTCGCGAGCGGCTTGGCGCCTGCGTCGTTCCCGTGCAAATGCCGATGGGCGCCGGGGACGGCATGACGGGCGTGATCGACCTTGTTCGTTTGCGGGCCTGTACGTTCGACACATCGGATCAGGGCGCCCATGTGGCGTGGGGCGACATTCCCGCTTCGTTCGCCGCGCGCGCCGAGGAGGGCCGGGCCCGACTGGTCGAAACACTGGCTGAAAACGACGAGGAAACGCTCGAACGCTACATGGAGCATGCGGATGTTCCGTCCGATGCGATCGTGGCGGGGCTGCGCCGGGCGACGCTGGCCTGCCGGGTGATGCCGGCTTTGTGCGGAGCGGCGTTGCGCAATGTCGGTATTCAGCCCTTGCTGGACGCCGTGGAGGATTATTTGCCGTCGCCGCTCGACGTGCCGCCGATCTTCGGCAAGCATCCGCGGACGGGATCCGAAGAACCGCGTCAAGCCGAGGATGCCGACGTGTGCGCGCTCGTGTTCAAGTTGACGGGCGATCCGTACGCCGGGCGGCTGGCCTTGGCGAGGGTGTATTCGGGGACCCTGTCGAAGGGGCAGAATCTTTACAATCCGCGCACGAAGAGCCGCGCGCGTGTCATGCGCATCTTGAGACTCCATGCCGACAGCCGGGAGGAAACCGCGACGTTGCACGCCGGCGAAATAGGAGCCCTGGTCGGACTGCGGGATTTGGCGGCGGGCGATACGCTGTGCGCAGAGAACGCGCCGATCGAGCTTGAACGGATTCGTTTTCCGGAGCCGGTCATGTTCATGGCCGTGGAACCCCGGAGCCGGGCCGACAAGGACAAGCTCGATCAGGCGCTGGCCTTGCTCGAGGCCGAGGACCAGACGTGCGTCATTCGCAAGGATGCGGAGACCGGCCAGACGGTGATGGGCGGCATGGGCGAATTGCATCTTGAAATTCTGAAAGACCGAATTCTCCGGGAATTCGGCGTGGATATTCGCGTCGGCGAGCCGATGGTGGCCTATTACGAAACCGTGCTGGGGTCCGCCCGCGCCGAACATCGCTTCGATCGCGAGGCGGGCGGTACGCGACAGATGGCCCATGTGGTTCTCGAGGTTCAGGCCGGCGAACGCGAGTCGGGCAATGCCATCGAGTTCGACGTGGATCGTCGGCGCGTTCCCGACATGTTCCATGCGGCCATCGAAGCGGGCATTCAGGACGGGCTTGTAACGGGCGTGCTGGCACGCTACCCCATGAGAGACGTGCGGGTGCGCGTGGTAGACGGAAGTTTCGACGAGGCGCTGTCCACGGAGGTCGCGTTCAGAACGGCGGCGCTGCTGGCGTTTCGGGATGCCGCGACGAAGGCGCAGCCCGAAATTCTGGAGCCGGTCATGGCTTTGGAAATCGATACGCCTTCCGAGCATGTGGGCGATGTGATCGGGGATTTGAACGGACGACGGGGAAAGATTCGGGACATTGTCGCCATGGACGCCGACCAAACGGTTCGCGCCGATGTGCCGCTGGCGGAACTGTTCGGATATTCGACAGCGATCCGGTCGCTGACTGCCGGTCGCGGTCGCTATACGATGGAACCGGAGCAACTTGACGTGGCGCCCGCATCGATGCGGGATAAACTCTTGAACAGGTGAGACTTTTACATGGACGGACAGCGCATACGAATACGGTTGCAGGCGTACGATCACAGCGTATTGGATCAGGCGGTGATGGATATCATCGAAACGGCGAAAGGTTCGGGCGCCCAGGTCGTGGGGCCGGTGCCTCTGCCGACACGGATAGAAAGGTATACGGTCAACAGAAGTCCGCATGTGGACAAAAAATCGATGGATCAGTTTGAAATGCGAACACACAAAAGGCTTTTGGACATTTTGGATCCGACCGCCAAAACGGTGGACGAACTCAAGAAACTGAATTTGCCCGCCGGTGTGGACATAACGATCAAAATATAGCCGAGGAATTCATGCAGGGGTTGATTGGCAAAAAACTGGGAATGACGCAAGTCTACGACGATAGCGGCGTTCGGGTGCCTGTTACGGTGATCGAGGCGGGCGCCTGCGTTGTGATTCAGTGCAAGACCAAGGCGCGCGACGGGTACGACGCGATTCAATTGGGTTACGGGGACTGCCGGGAAAAGAGCCTGAGCAAGCCGGAACTCGGACGCTTGAAACAGGCGGGCGTGTCGCCCAGGCGTTGTATTCGGGAGTTCCGATCCGAAAGCGGCGATTCGGAATTGAAGCCGGGCGATACGGCGACGGTGGCCGTGTTCGAGGGGGTCTCGCACGTGGATGTGATAGGCGTCGCCAAGGGCCGCGGCTTCGCGGGGCTGCTCAAACGTCACAACATGGCGGGCGGGTTCATGACGCACGGCGGGCATTCCAAGCGGCGCGTAGGGTCGATCGGGCAATGTTCGTTTCCGGCGCGGGTGGCCAAGGGGCAGCGTATGCCCGGGCATATGGGCCACGCCAAACGGACGCAGCAGAACCTCAAGGTCGTCGGGTTGCGTCCGGACAACAACCTGATTCTTGTACGGGGCGCGGTGCCGGGCCCCCAGGGCGGTATCGTGCTGGTCAGAAAAGCCTGCAAGAAAAGGGAGAAAAAGTCATGAGCGCGTTGACTGTTTACGATATGCAGGGCGCCGTTGTCGGAGAAACCGCGTTTCCCGGCGGCATGCCGACACTGAAAAAAGGCAAACAGGCGCTGCATGACGTTGTGGTGGCCGAGCAGGCCGCCCGCCGGGCGGGAACGGCCTCGACGCTTTCGAAGGGGCGCGTGGCCGGCAGCGGCGCTAAGCCGTGGCGCCAGAAGGGAACCGGGCGGGCCCGAGCCGGCTATCGGCAGTCGCCCGTTTGGCGTGGTGGCGGCGTGGCGTTCGGCCCGCACCCGAGGGATTTCGGAGTCAAGGTAAACCGCAAGACCGCTCGGCTGGCCTTCCAGCGGGCGTTCAGCGAAAAGCTGGCGGCCGGGTCCGTGAAGGTTGTGGACGCGATCAGGCTTGACGAGCCAAGAACCCGGCATTGGACCGCCCTGATGAAGGCGCTGGACGTGAGCACGCCTGTATTGTTCATGCTGGGAACGATCGACGAAAACATCAGGCTCGCTTCCAGGAACGCGGCCGGTGTCGAGGTCGTACGGGCCGAAAGCGTCAGCGTGTATCAAGTGTTGCGTTATCCGACTCTGATTACGGACCGGGACGGCTTGGCCGCTATCGGAAAGCGATTCGAGACATGGCGTCGCGCCTCGCGCCGAGCGGACGGTTCGGACAAGGCCGCGGTCGGCGAGGCCGTCGCGAGCGAGGCGGTTGCGGAGGAGGGCGAGTCCTGATGGAACAGCATGCGATCATCAAAAAGGTTCAGACCACCGAAAAAGGGACGGCTCTGGCGGAAAAGAACAATCAGTATATTTTGGAAGTGGCCCCCTCGGCGAACAGAATTCAGATCAAGCAGATGGTGGAAAAGATGTTCGGGGTCTCCGTGACCCGGGTCAATACGATGAACTATCTTGGCAAGCGTAAACGGGAGCGAACGGCGCGCTACGGCAAGAAGTCGGATTGGAAACGAGCGGTCGTGACCCTGAAGCAGGGGGACAAGATCGAGGCGATCTAGCGAAAGGACGGGAGAATACGCAGTCATGCCGAACAGAAAATACAGACCGGTCACGCCCAG
>SLMC01000086.1 GCA_007133745.1 Kiritimatiellia bacterium | reverse complement strand
ACTATGTAACGGCAGGATGCACGTTCGACCAGGGGTTCGTATGGGAGACTTTCCATGATACGCTGATCCTGGCGAAGGCGCTGGGCAGGCAGGATGACTTTCTCGAGACCATTACGGAGAAAATGGCCAGGCTCGATCCGATTCTTGTCGGCAGTTCGGGTCAAATCAAGGAATACCGCGAAGAGGACGCCTACAGCGATATCGGCGATCCCGAGCACCGCCATATCTCCCATCTCTGTCCTCTGTACCCGGGCACACTGATCAATACCTCCCGTCCGGAATGGATGAACGCGGCCGGCAAGACCCTCGATCTGCGGGGCGACAAGACCACCGGCTGGGCCCTGGCCCACCGGATGAACTGCCGGGCCCGCCTTAAACAGGGAGAGCAGGCGCACAATCTCTACGCCCGACTCCTGGCCGAGAAAACAACGCCCAACCTGTGGACGCTGCACCCGCCTTTCCAGATCGACGCCAATCTCGGCGCGATGGCCGGTGTGGCGGAGATGCTGCTGCAGAGTCATGCGGGTGTGATAGAGCTGCTTCCGGCGTTGCCCAAGGCATGGGAAAACGGAATGTTCAGGGGGCTGGTGGCCAGAGGCGCCTTTGTGGTTGCGGCGGACTGGGAAGCAAGCAAGGTTACCCGCCTTGCGATCACGTCTCGTGCCGGTGGCGAATGCCGCCTGGCTTTGCCTGAAAACGAAGCGGTGCGCATCACGGACGACCGGGGCGTCGATATGCAACCAACGCGGCGGAATCATGACTGCCTCGTCTTCGATACGCGACGCGACGGAACCTATTCGATTCTGTTTGAGAGATAGTCCTGGACGAAGCGTAACCGACTAAGCAGTTGCTTCAAAATAACTTCGCCATTAGCCCCTTCATCTGATGCCTCTGCCAGGAAAAAGGGGACAAGGAAAGATTAAGGCGAAAGATTAGGGCAAAAGATTAAGGGTTTTGCGCCTTGATCCCTAATCTTTCGCCTTAATCTTTTGCCCTAATCTCTGGCGGATTAGAGCGAGGCACGGCTGAAAACAGCGCTTGCTAGCCCATGCGAATAATGTCAAAGTTCACCCTGAACGGAGAATTTATTCTGGCGCGGGCCCTAAGTGTACGACGATGAGCCTTCCCTCCTACACTTTGTCTCTTCACTTCGTCCCCTCGCTTCGTCGGATACACTTCGTCCAACCGCTTCGTCGCTGACATAACCAAGGGAATGTTCGGTCGACTACGGCGCCGACTTCGGATTACGAAGGGCTGGCTTCAAATCGTTTTCATGCGCCGTCCCCGGCGGCGTCCCAACCCCGTTTCAAGGCCTGGCGGTTCATGGTTTCGGCGTCCGGTCCCTTGGCGGCGGAAAATTCGGCGACGGCGGCTTCGGCGGTTTCGAACGGGAACAATTCGGTTTTGCGAAGATAGGCGCCGAGCATGATCACGTTGGCGACACGCGCGTCACCCATCTCCAGCGCCCATTCGGTGGCGGGTACGCCCGTTGCGGCGACAGAACCGGCGGGCGGCTGAACCATCGAGGCGTTGTAAATTGCCCGCCCTCCTTCTCGCAGGGCCGGCAGGAACCGGTCCAGACTGGGCTGGTTCATGACGACCAGCGAATCCGCGATCTCAACGACTGGCGAGGCAATGGCCTCTTCCGAAAGGATCACCCGGCAATGGGACGTGCCGCCGCGCACTTCGGCGCCGTAGCTGGGCATGAACGTGACATGGGGATAGACGTCCATGCCCATTTGGGCGAACAATTTGCCAATGAACATGAGACCTTGTCCGCCCGATCCCGATAAGATGACACGTTCATCCTTCATGGCCGGCTCCTCGGTCCCTGAACGTTTTGCAGGGGAAAATCGGCGTGAGAACCCGTCCGATATAGTCCATGGAGTCTTTGGGACTCAGATGCCAGTGGGTCGGGCAAGTGCAAAGAATTTCGATGAAGGAAAAGCCCTGACCGGCCAACTGATACTGGAACGCCTTGAGCAGGAGCGCGCGCGTCTTGCGAATGTTGGGTATCGTATCGGCAGCGCAGCGGGCCACAAGGCATGGGCTGTCGAGCGTGGCGATGATTTCGCTCATGCGCATGGGGTGCCCGGTGGTTTCGGGGTCGCGGCCCAGCGGGGTGGTCTGAGTTTTCTGATGCGCGAGCGTGGTCGGCGCCATTTGGCCGCCGGTCATGCCGTACACGGTGTTGTTGATGAAGATCGTGGTGTAGTTCTCGCCGCGATTGGCCGCGTGCATGATTTCGGCCAGCCCGATCGACGCCAGATCGCCGTCGCCCTGGTAGCCGAACACGACGAGGTCCGGCCGCGCGCGCTTGATGCCGGTGGCCACGGCCGGAACGCGGCCGTGGGCGGCTTCGCTCATATCGATATTGAAATAGTTGTAGGTTTCCACCGCGCAGCCGACCGGGGCGACCCCGACGGTTTTTTCGCGGATGCCCAGCTCGTCGATGATGCCGGCCATAAGCGTTTGCACAATGCCGTGTCCGCATCCCGGACAATAGGCCATCGGCCGGTCCGTCAAGGTTTGCGGGCGCGTAAAGACAGGTTTTTCGGTCGTGGTCGTCACCGGGCCCTCCCTGTGATTTCATCGGCTTTCGCGCGAATGTCCGCGGTGGTCGGCACTCCGCCGCCCATGCGTCCGTGGAAATGGACGGGCACGGCGCCTTCAACGGCCAGGCGAACGTCTTCCACCATCTGTCCGGCGCTCATCTCCACGACCAGAATGTTTTTTACCCGGTCCAGATACGAGCGCAGGGCTTCTGTCGGATAAGGCCAAAGCGAAACGGGACGCAGAACCCCGGCCCGGATGCCGGCGGCCCGACAATCGCGCGCGACCGCCTTGGCCAGCCGGGCGCAGGTTCCGTAGGCGACCAGCATAAGTTCGGCATCGTCCATCAGATAGGGATCCACCCGCGTTTCCGCATCCGCAATGCGCCGGTATTTCGTCTGGAGCGCCTCGTTGCGTTTTTCCAGAACGCCATCCACGGAAAAATAGGAACGGATTATGTTCTTCTCGCGTCCGCGGGCGCCGGTCAGCGCCCAGGGCTTCTCCACGCGCTCGGGCTCGCGTGTTCGCAGGATCAGAGGCTCCATCATCTGGCCCAGCCGCCCGTCGGCCAGGATCATGACCGGGTTGCGGTAACGGTCGGCGAGATCGAACGCGTCGGCCGTGAAATCGTGCATTTCCTGCACCGAATCCGGCGCCAGAACGATCAGGCGGTAGTCTCCGTGTCCGCCACCCTTGACAGCCTGGAAATAGTCGCCTTGCGAGGGATCGATGTTGCCCAGGCCCGGTCCGCCCCGCTGTACGTTGACGATCACCATCGGCAGTTCCGCCCCGGCGATATAGGAGAGGCCTTCCTGTTTCAGGCTGACGCCCGGCGAGGACGAGGAGGTCATGGCGCGCACGCCCGCGCCGGCCGCGCCATAGACCATGTTAATTGCGGCCACTTCGCTTTCCGCCTGCACGAAAACCCGGCCGTGGCGCGGCATGTGCATGGCCATATAGGCGGTCAGTTCGTTCTGGGGGGTGATCGGATAGCCGAAATAGCAATCACATCCGCCCCGGATGGCGCCTTCGGCCACGGCTTCGTTCCCGTTCATCAGGACCCGCTTGCTCATGACCGGTCGCCCTCCTCTTGCGGACTCTCGAAAATCTCGATAACGCAGTCCGGACAGACCCAGACGCAGCTCTGACAGCCAATGCAGGCGTCGGGAGCCGCGACCTCCACGAACGGGTAGCCTTTACCGTTGATGCGGTCGCGGCTCAACTCCAGAACGGCGCGCGGGCAATAGGCGACGCACAGACCGCACGCCTTGCAGCGTTCGATATCCACAGCGAGCCTGTATCGTTTTTTCGGCTTGGCCATAACGGCGTTTCTCCAAAGCGACGCGGACTCGACACGGCGGGAGCCGCCTGATTCGCGTATCGCACTCTCTCTACGCATAGAGAAAGCCATAGATAGCGCCATCGGCAGGAATTGTAAAGCGCAAAAAGCATGGCTATTATTCGGGGCGTATCCGGGATTTGGCGCTGCCCGCCGACCTCGTGTCGGTGGAAGCGAACGTTGCGGTGCGGAACCGAGCCCTAACGGCGTTCAGGCGTTGGAATTTCTCGCGAAAATTGGTTTCCAGCGAGGCGCGGTCGCGGATATCAGGCCGGTGGGTGTACTTGAGCTGGACAAGCGTCCCTATGAAGTCGCCCTCGATATCTGTCTCCCTAACTACGGCGACTTTTGATCTAGACTCTTCATATGTAATGGATTCCAAGGCCATAACGGACCATTTCTAAAGAAGATGAGACTAAAAACGAGTTCAAAAATGTTTTCGGTTTGCGAGCTTCCTCGTGCCAGCGGCAAAGCCGGTTGGGGCGCATCTGCGTTTCGTTGCAGTTATTCACGATCCCACCGGCTTTATGCCGGTTGGTGAAGAAAGTTTGTGTTGTGCTGGCATTTCTCTTTCTCAACGTTTTCCTCCACCGACACAAGGTCGGCGGGCGGGTCGGTGCAACAAATCGCAGATGCGCCCAGCCGGTGGCGTTATTTCGAAATTGTGTTGACGTTTCTCGCAGGGGCGGGTAATGAATGGTCCGATGATGAAACGGCCGGTTTTCCTCAAGCAAAAGAACATGGTTCGGGTATTGCGCGCCTTGGCGCCGCTGCTGGCCGTGTGCATCTATTATTTCGGCTGGCGCGTGGCGGCCATGCTGGCCGTGGCCTGCGGCACGGGTTTTTTGACGGAATGGATCATGGCCAGCCGTCGCGACGGACGCGTGAGCATGGCCTGTTTCGTGACCTGTTCGCTCTATGCCCTGTCCCTGTCGGTCACGGTTCCGCTCTGGATCGTCGCGGTCGGCGCGGTGGTGGCCATTCTGTTCGGCAAGGAAGTGTTCGGCGGATTCGGCAAAAACGTGTTCAATCCGGCCATTGTGGGGCGGGGTTTCGTTTTCGTATGCTTCCCTGTGGAAATCACTTCGCGCTACGTGCCGGTCTTTCGCGGGTTTCCCGGCGGGTTCGCGCATTGGAGCATGGAATCGCTGGAACGGTTGCCGACCTATCTGCAGGGGGCCGGCTTGACCGTGGCTGATGCCGTGACGGCGGCCACGCCGATGTGGGCGCGTCGCGATTTCGGCTACGAAACACCGACACTGGATCTGTTTACGGGCCGGATCGGCGGCGTTTTCGAGCACGAAGGGGTTTCGCGCATTCTGGCTGCCGGTTCCAACATCGAGGTGTGCGGGATTGCGATCGTGCTGGCGGGCCTCTATTTGCTATGGACACGCACGGCTAATTGGCGACTGACGGCCGGTATGCTGCTGGGCGCGACGGGGTCGGCCTTGTTGTTTCGCTATGCGGTCGGCATTGCGGCGGTGCCGCCGATCGGGTTTACGCTGGGTTCCGGGGCGCTGCTCTATGCCGCAGTCTTCATGGTGACCGATCCCGTTTCCGCGCCCAAGAAGAAGCCGGCGCAATGGATCTATGCCGTGCTGATCGGAACGCTGGTCGTGTTTTTCCGTTATCGTTCCATTTTTACGGGCGGGGTCGTGTTCTCGATTCTGTTCGGCAACATGGCTTCGCCGACGCTCGACCGCTGGGTCGGCCTTTGGCAGGCGCGCCGGAAGGAGGCGTCATGAACCGCAATGCGCCCGGCTATGTTTTGGGGTTCATGGCCGCGTTGTGCGTGGTTTTCGGTTCGGGCGTCGCCACGGTGCATTACGCCACGCGCGATATGCTGGCGGCCAACGAGCAGCTTAATCATAACCGCGTGGTTTGCGCCGCGTTCGATCTGCCGGTATCGGGCCGGGCTGCGGCCGATTACGTGCGCGCCATGGAACAGGCGCTCGAAATGGCAACCGTTCAGGACGGGCGAGGCGGCATCCGGCAAGTCTATCGGCGCGTGGATGCGGATGCGCCCGTGCTGGGCTTCACCTTTTGGGGCATGGGCTTCTGGGATCGAATCGAAGGCGTGGCCGTCTTGTCCGCCGATCTGCAAACACTGATTCGCATCCGCTTCCTCGATCACAAGGAAACGCCCGGCCTGGGCGCGCGCATTGAGGAAGCGGCTTTTCTGGATCAATTCGAAGGGCTGCGGCCCGATTGGACGGCGTCGCCCGAGCGACGGGTGATTATCGGCTCGGCCGCTCCCGCGCAGGCCGGGAACCGGGTGGATTCCATTACCGGCGCCACCCAGACCAGCGCCTCGCTCATGCAGCTTTTGAACGAGGAACTCGAACGTATTCGGGAGCTGGATCTGTCGGAGTTGGAGTTCAAGTCTTTGAAGGAGACGGCTCCATGAGCGCGAACGCACGCGACATCTTCAAGGCGGGTCTGATCGGCGACAATCCGATCTATCGGCAAGTCCTCGGCATCTGTTCGGCGCTGGCGGTCACCAATCTGCTGGCCAATACGCTGTTCATGTGTTTCGGGGTCGTGTTCACCACCGCGTTGTCCAACCTCACCGTATCGCTGCTGCGCCGTCACATCCCGAAGCGGGTCCGCATGATCGCCCAGGTTCTGATCATTGCCTCCTATGTCATGATTGTGGATACGCTGATTCGGGCGTTGAACCCCGACATCCACCGTTTTATCGGGCCGTATGTGGGCCTGATCATCACCAACTGCATCATCATGGGCCGTGCCGAAGCGTTTGCCGGCCAGAACCCGCCCTGGCCTTCGCTGCTGGACGGACTGGCCTGCGGTCTGGGCTATTCGCTTGTGTTGATCGTTATCGCGCTGGTGCGCGAGCCGATGGGGTTCGGGACGCTGCTGGGCTATCCGCTGCCGGCGCGCGAGCTGTGGTGGCATTCCTGGACCATCATGGTGATGCCGCCCGGCGCCTTCTTCATGCTGGCCATTGTCACCTGGATCGCCCGCTCGCGCTTCGACGCGCAAAAGGAGACGCCCGCATGACACTCGACCTGCATTCCGCGCCGTTTCTCTCGTTGCTGCTGGTTTTCGTGTCGGCAGCCTTTACCGACAATATTCTGCTGACCCGCTTTTTGGGACTCTGTCCCTGCATGGGCGTTTCCAAAAAAGTCGATGCCAGTGTCGGGCTCGGTTTGGCCGTGACGTTCGTGACCGCCTGCACGGCGGTGTTGAATTATTGGGTGTACCGCTACCTGCTGATTCCGCTCGATATCGTCTATTTGCGTCTGATCGTCTTCATTGTCGTCATTGCGGCCTTCGTGCAATTCACCGAGATGGCGATCGAGCGGGTCTCCGAGCGGCTGTATCAGGCGCTCGGCATCTTTCTGCCGCTGATCACGGTCAATTGCGCCATTTTGGGCACATCGCTGTTCATGATAACCCGGCCCTACAATGCGGCGCAAGCATTCGTGTTCGGGCTCGGGTCCGGCTTCGGCTGGCTGGTCGCCATCACGCTAATTGGCGGAATTCGGGAAAAGATCGACGAGAAGAACGTGCCGCCGGGCCTGCGCGGGCCGGGTATCACCCTGATCGTGATCGGCATCATGTCGCTGGCGTTCGTCGTCTTTTCGGGCATGGTCAAAATCTGAAAAAGACAAAGGAACATTGACATTGGGTTTCATATTGACGAGTATAGCTATAAATATCCACAACCTGAACCGTCATAAGTTTTTAAAAAGTATGAAAAGCGGGAATCGGGCGACGATGACGGATAACGACAAGACGGCGCCCCTTCTTCGCGTTGAAACTTCGGAGGGCACAATGAAAACAGTGCAAATGACACTCGACGAGAATCTGGTGCGATCTGTAGATCGTGTGGTCAAGAAGAAACACACGACACGCTCTGCGTTCACGCGCGATGCGCTGCGTGCAGCGCTATCGCAATTCAACAACTCGCAACTCGAAAGTCGGCATGAAAAGGGATACCGGATAAAACCGGTCGACAAGACAGAGTTCAGTGTGTGGGAAGATGAGCAGGTGTGGGGTGACACGTGAAACGCGGAGAAATCCGATGGTACACGTTTGCCCCGCCTGACAAGAGACGCCCGGTCTTAATTCTCACGCGAGACTCAATCCTCCGGTATTTGGGCGAGGTCACCGTTGCTCCGGTCACCACGACGGTTAGAGATATCCCGAGCGAGGTGTTTCTTTCAACGCATGACGGCATGCGCCGTGACTGTGCCATTAATTGCGATCACATACAAACCGTATCCAAAGGGAAGATAGGATCCCTGATCGCTTGCCTTTCAGCTTCGCACATGCGCGCCGTTGCCAAGGCCGTGGGTTTTGCCCTCAATCTCTGGTGACCGGAGACAAAGAGATGCTTCCGACTTTGCCGGGGGTTTTAGCAAGCGTTTTTTTTGAACAGAAGGCAACAAAGGCAATGAAGAATAGTGAAAAGTTGAACGTGGAACGTAGGGTGGACTTTCAGTCCGCCTATCAGGTGGCCGACTGAAAGCCGGCCCTACGGTGCAAACGAAGAATATAAAAAGAAAATTTGGGAGGCGGGCGTAGCCCGCTTTAGGGGAAAAGATTTCAGCATGCTGACGGGCATTGTCATATCGGTATCGTTCCTGACCGGTTGCTGTCTGATTCTGGCGGGCATTCTGCTGGTGGCGGAACGGCGCATCCTCAATTACGGGCCGTGTGCGATCGACATCAACGACGGCAAGAAAAAGCTGGAGGTCGCCGGCGGCGGGACGCTGTTGGCGGCTTTGGCCGAAAACGACATTTTCATCCCTTCCGCCTGCGGCGGACGCGGAACCTGCGCCTACTGCAAGGTGCAGGTTGCCGAGGGCGGCGGCACGGTCGGGCCTGTCGAAGCGCCGTATCTGACTCCAGACGAGGTGAAGGGGAACGTGCGGCTGTCCTGTCAGGTCAAGGTGCGCGGCGATCTGAACATCGTCATCCCGGACGAGCTTTTTTCGATCCGCCGTTTCCGGGGCCATGTCGAACACAAACGTCCGTTGACCCCGGACATTGTGGAGATGCGCATCGCTTTGGACGAGCCCGCCGAAATCGAATTCATTGCCGGTCAGTATATTCAGCTCGAATCGGAGCCCTACCGCGGCCGGGATGCCGTCATGCGCGCCTATTCCGTTTCTTCGCCGCCCTCGGAGACCCAAGCCGTCGAAACCGTCATTCGTCTGGTGCCCGACGGCATTTGCACCACGTGGGTCTTCGAGATCCTGAAGGAAGGCGATAGCGTTCAGTTCTCCGGGCCGTACGGCGAGTTTCGCCTTTCGGACAGCGACCGGCCGTGTCTGTTCATTGCCGGCGGCAGCGGCATGGCGCCGATCTGGAGCATCCTGCGCGACATGAACGAAAAGCGCGTGCGCCGCCCCGCCATCTACTTCTTCGGCGCCCTGACACAGGACGATCTTTTCTATACCGAACCCCTGCGCCAACTGGAAAAGGATCTGCCTGATTTCCGGTACGTGCCCGCCCTCTCCCGCGAACCGCCTGATTCCGACTGGACCGGCGAACGCGGACTGATCACCGAGGTGTTGGCCAGACAGGTTCCCGATATGTCCGAACACGAGGCCTATCTGTGCGGGTCGCCCGGCATGATCGACGCCGCCATCAAGGTGTTAACCGCCAACGGCATGCCGGAATCGCAGATTTTTTACGATAAATTCGCGTAAGAACCAGAAGTTTTTGAACAGAAGGCAACGAAGGGAACGAAAAGAAGAGTCCTTGGTCCTTGGTCACTAGTCCCTAGTCCTTGGTCCTTGGTCACTAGTCCCTAGTCCTTGGTCCTTGGTCCTTGGTCCTTGGTCCTTGGTCACTAGTCCCTAGTCCTTGGTCCTTGGTCACTAGTCCCTAGTCCTTGGT
>SLMC01000424.1 GCA_007133745.1 Kiritimatiellia bacterium | reverse complement strand
CCACCATGGGCTCTGGTAGAAGATGCTGGCCGGATAGTCGCGTTTCGCTTCGCCTTCCATGGTGTACCAGGCCAGGTGCTGACAGCGCAGGTTGATGCCCAGAGCGGCTTGCCAGTCGCCGATCGCCTTGTGGCCGGCGAACGGAAAATCCCAGCCCGTGCAGCCGTAGGTCTCGGTCAGGCGCCAGCGGCGTCCGAACTGGCGCGCGACGGAGCTGACCCCCTTGGCCGTGTCGTATTCGCGGCGGTGTTCGGTGAGAATGTCCATGCCCGGCGCCTGCATGTGCTCGTAGAAGCGCAAGGCGCTGCCGACCAGGCAGCTTTGAGAGCCCAGGGTTTCTTCCGCCAGCACGTGGCCGGTATGCTGGAGATTGTTTTTGTCGCACCATTCGCCGATCTGGCGCGCGAAGGCGTCCACGAACAGATGGGTGACGCAATCGTGGAACTGCCAGCGTGTCTTGGACACTTCGCGTCCGTCCACGTTGTAGAACACCTCCATGAGATTGGGCGCGAGATCGCTGCCGTACCGGCGTCGGAAGACACCCGGCAGCGCGTCCGTCCATGGCGCTTGCGCGCGCGGCTTCTGGCCCGGGAACGACAGACAGCGCTCGTGGTTCGGTTCGTCGGTGAAGATGCCGGGCACGCGCTTGCCGAACCGGTCGCCAATCTCCTTGCGATAGCGTTCATGGGTGACCTTGATGAATTCGCGGACGGCGGCATGGTTCAGCGTGTCGAGATAGGTCTGGCCGTTGTACCAGTCGGAGACCTCGTCGATTTCAACTGCGAACCTTACGATCGTTTCCCCTTTGTCCAGCCGGATGCGGCGGTTTTTCTTCGAAAGAGGCCGCACCTGGCTGGCGTTATGGCCGTCCAGCCGGGCTGTGAAGGCGGCGACGGTCTGCGGGGTCCAGGCGAAGCGGGCGGCGTCGGCAAAGGTTTCCGCGCACAGGCGCCGGGCGCGATAGTTCGGGTTGCGGGTGACCAGGCCGCCGGCCGCGCCGGACGGCCAGCGATCCTCGTCGTAGAGCCAGGCTTTCATGTCGAGCTTCTCGGCCTCGTCCACGCACGCCTTGACGCAGTCGAACCATTCGTCCGAAAGATAGGCCGTGTTCAAACCCACGCGCGAATGCATGAAGAAGCCGCCCAGCCCCATGCGATGCATGAGCCGGATTTGGCGGCGCAATTCGTCCGGTTCCAGCGTGCCGTTCCACGCCCAGAACGGCGCCCCGCGAAATTCGCTGCCCGGCTTGCGAAACGATTCGATCAAAGTCTTGTTCATGGCCTTTTTCCTCCCGTTGTTTCGCGTTTCATGGATTTCTTGACAGCGCCTAGTTTCGATGTTTGCTTTCCGGACATCGCTCCGGCTTTGGCCGCGTATTCTCTGAACAGCTTCAGATAGGTTTGGTAATTCCCGTAGGAGACGCCGGGCGGGGTCTGGTGGTCGCAACTGATCAGAAATCCGCCTTGAGCGGCTACGGGCAGCAGTCGTTCGAATTCGGCGCGCATGGTGTCTTCGCCCTTGTTCATGGTCATTTTGTCGAAATGGCCGATAAAGCGCATGGTCGGATGTTCTTGGCGTAGCGTGGCGATATCCATGCCGGCCTGCCGTTCGAGCGGCAGGATGCCGTCGAGTCCGGCCTCTTCGAACCAGTGCGCGGGCAGGGCGACATCGCCGTCGGAATCGACAATGGGCATGATGCCGTGTCGGCGCAAGACGGGCACGATCCGGTCGTAATAGGGGCGCATGAACGTATCGAACATGTCCTTGGAGAGCATGGGGCCGTTGTTGTAGCTCATATCCTCTCCGAACGTCATGAAATCGGGCGTGCAGACGGCGCAGACCTGTTCGATAACATGCAGCATCCAGTCGGCCAGGTCGGCGTTGATACGGTGCATCAGTTCCGGCTGATCGTAGAAGGCGTACAGATGGCGCTCGATCCCGAGCAGGCGGCGGGCGAACCAGAAGAACCCGTCGCAGGTAAACCAGAGGACGGCTTTGCCCTGATCCTGTTCCCGCGCCCAGGCGGTCCACTTTTCCGGTTGGACCGGGCGGGCGGGAAAGAGATGCGGCCGCAGTTGCTCGTATTCCTTTTCCGAGGCGACGAGTCCGGCGCCATGCGCAGCCGGGCGCGGACAATCGGGGCCGCACACGGCGAACCATTCCTGTTTGTAGAGATCGAGTCCGAAATGTTCGCAGATGTCGTAGCGAGCGGTCAGGTGTGGCGGCAGGCCTTCGCCATGCCAGCGTTCGACGGTTTTGTCCCACCAGCCAGCCCATTCGAGCAGCGGCAGCCGGTCGAACGGCTTGAAGTTCATGACGGCATGAAATCGCTCGCGTGTGTTCATTGCGCGTTTCCGTTCAGCAACACGACCGGCATCAGCATGGCGGTCGGCCGGCCTTCGACCGTCAATTCGAGTACACCGCGCAAACGGGCGCTTTCGATATGATCGGTCCGCAGTGTAAAGGTGGCGGACGCGGTCGGTCCCAGCCAGGGGGGCCAACTGGACAGCACGGCCTGCTTGCCGGGGGTTATCTCGCAGGTTTCCGGCCAATGCCAGCGCAGGTTCAGGTTGGCCTGGACACGCGAGGTGTTGTGGATGGTGACGCGAAGAGTCTTCGGTTCCCCGTTGCGTACGAGGGGCAGGGGGCCGTAATCGAGATGCACATCGAAGAAATCGAACCGGAAGCGAGGTCCGTCGAGGCGGGCCTGAAGCAGGCTGTTCTTTCCGTCTGCATGCAAAGCGCTTGCGTTCAGGTCGCCGAGGTCGGTAGGCTGGTCGTGCGAGAGACGGACCCGCGTGCGACCCCGGTGCGCCAACAGCGTCTGTTCGGCCATGCGCACGGTCCGGTCGGTTAGCTCGTCAACGGTTTTCGGGACTTGCCAAGCCAGATCGCCGACATTGATCGAGATGGTTTTGATGCCGCGTCCGATCGGTTCGATCCAGCGCGGCGGGATGCCGTCGATGCCGTGAAGGATGCCCAAAATCGATCCGGCTGTGGCGGCGGTGCAGTCGGTATCCTCGCCGCAATTGACCGCAATGCACAGGGTTTTGCCGAAATCGCCTTTGCCGTAGAGCAGCGCGGCCACCAGGATGGCTACATTGCTGGGCGCATCGTAGCCGAGTCGGCCCTTGTCGAAGCCCTTGCGCCGATCCGCCGCGCTTACGTGGTTAAGCCGATTGAAAAACGCGCTGCCGCGATGCAGGCGCAGAATCTCGTTGCGGGCGGCTTTCCATGTCTTCCCGGTTCGGAAAGACTTGACGGCGCACTGGATCGCCCGGGCCACGCCGCAGGTGGCGGGAATATAGGACAGACCGATCTTGATCAGGGCGTTCAGGTCGGAGACGATGAATGCCGCGCTTTCGAGCGCGGCACAGAAAATTTCGGCATAAGTTCCTTCGCCGTCGCCGTGATCGAGAATGGCGTCTTCGCAGGCGTAGTCGGCGGCGAGCGCGGGGCAGCCGGGCGCGATGCAGGCCCATATTTCAGAACGAATGAACGCGCCGCAACTGTCTTTGAAAGCATTGTTGAGCGTGCCGCAATAGGGCGGCATCAGGCCGGAACCCATGTTGGCCTTGGCGATGCCGTATTCCGACCAGTGCGGCGTGACGTGCAGTCGCCAGTAGTCGGCAAGGGTGCGCGCATCCAGCCGCACGCCCTGTTCCTCCAGCGCGATCAGCCACAGAAGCTGAATGTCGAGATCGTCGTTGGGCATCGGCTCTCCGCGCAACTCCTGCGTGTAGAACGTCACGGCGTTGACTTGCCGGCGCCATTCGAACGGCGCACCCAGCGTGCCGCCGATGTTTTTGCCCATCCAGCAGCCGAGAACCTTGTTCGCGAAATCTTGGCGATTCAGTGTAACGGTTTTCATGACGGACCCTTTCTTATGCCGAATTGAAACACAGTAGCGCATGGCATGCGAACAATCCTTGACGGAAACGCCAAAAACAAGCACGATCTGGCCATGGTTGACACTCTGCCTAAAGACCGCTATTTCCGCGACAACAGGTTTCCGTTGGCTGTGATTCGTTCGGTGACCCAGTTTCCGATGTCGCGGCATGCCCATCAGTTTTCGGAGCTGGTGATTGTTTCCAAGGGATCGGGCGTTCATGTGACGGGCCGGGAATCGTGGCCGGTATCGGCGGGCGACGTGTTCGTGATCGGCGGCGCGCGGGCGCATGAATATCGCGATACGGACGGATTGGTCCTGACCAATATCCTGTACGACCCGAAGCTGCTGGCCATGCCGGAACGCGATTTGCGGACGTTGCCGGGCTATCACGCGCTGTTCACGCTGGAGCCGGCTTGGCGCGCGCGCGGCGCATTTAAAAGCCGCTTGAAATTGTCGATGAAGGCGTTGGCCTATGCCGAAGGGCGGGTGGACAAGCTGGAGCGTGAGCTGTCGACGCGGGCGCCAGGCTTTCGCTTCATGGCGCTGGCCGCGTTCATGGAACTGGTCGGCGCCTTGTCGCGTTGCTACGAGAAAGTCGCTGCGGCATCCGGCGGAGACCTGCTGCGCATCGGCAAGGCGATCGGCTATCTGGAAAACCATTATGCCGATTCCGTGCGCTTGGACGATGTGGCGAGGGAGGTTCACCTGTCGAAACGGCACTTGCTGCGGATGTTCAAGGAGGCGACCGGTCTGACACCGGGCGCGTATCTGCTGCAGGTGCGCGTGGCGCGTGGCGCCGAACGCTTGAGGCTTGGCGAGGACAATGTGACTGAAGCGGCCTGGCAGGCCGGCTTCAACGACAGCAATTATTTCACCCGTCAGTTCCGCCGTCTCATGGGCATGAGCCCGAGCGAATACAGAAGACGCATGGCCGAAAGTTTTTCGCCCTAAGGGTCCGCGCAAAAATTAATTGGTTTCTGTTGCGAAAAGGCCCTTGCAGCGGACGCGACAGAGCGCGTCCCTCCAGCCGCAAGGGCATCTTGACACTTAAGCCAACACTTCGTCGCTATCCCTAGTTGGTTACGCTTAATCGAACTGCTTAGTCGCTGATCGACGGGAACTTACGATCAAGCGGGGCGTTTAAGCGTAACCAAGTAAGTATGGGATTAAGTGCGGGACTAAGTGTACGATGAAGAGTAGACAATAACCTGTCCCTTCGATGCTACATGAACGACGCGTCGGCCAGGCCTCAACATTTGAACGATATCAAAAAATGCGGGGCAGACCTTTAATCGAAAATGGAGAGAAAACGGCATTTATGCCGCGAACGGGGAAAGTCGGGTTAGGGGCTTCGCCCGCAACCCAAGTGTGCGGGTATGGGGGGTTGGGATGCGCGAAGTCCTGGGGCGCTGCCCTAGGCTTTGTTGCGTCAGGCTTTCAGCCTGGAAGAGCATTTATTTTTGCGCGGGTTACCCTTGCTCCGTATTCGTGTGGCGGTCGAAATCGAAGGCGCGGGATGCGTTTTTTTCGGAGTCGTCTTTTAGAAACGCCTGTTCGTCGCTCATGCGCTTGTCCTGTTCGCGCGGCTGCCAGCGTCCGCCGACCTGGGTCCAGTTGACCATGTCCATGTGGACATGGCGTACGGACGGGATTCTTTTGATTTCGGCGAAAAGCGACTCCACGATCGACGGGCTCAGCGGGTTCTTTACGCCTTCAATGCGTTTAAGCTCGCCGCGCAGCGTTGTGCGTCCGGCCGTGGTGCGAATGGTAAGCAGACCGAGGTTCAGCCAATGCCGAACCAGGACCGATCGCACGGCGCGATTGGCGCTTAAGTCTTCGCGACTCATTATGAATCTCCAATATCCTGTGCGGTTCCGATCAGTCCCTCGACTTTTTCGACCAGGGTTTCCAGATCGAACGGCTTGTAAATGATGTCGGTCAGGCCTTCGCCGAATTGATCTTGCCACATGCTGGCGACGTCATTGGACTGGGCATTGAACGCGCGGGGATAGGCGGTGACGAACAGGACCGGGATTTGACGGTGTCGCGACAGATCCCGGTAAAGGTCGAATCCGTTTATGCCCGGCATTTTCACGTCCAGCAACAGCAGCGCGATGTCGGGGGCCTCCTTGAGTATCCGCAGGCCTTCGGCTGGATCGCTGGTGACTTGAAGCGTGTACCCGCGGCTTTTCAGAACGGTTTCAAGACAGCGCAGCACAGGCGGCTCGTCGTCGATGGCAAAGATTTTTTTCATGGAAACTCCTTTAGCGCCGAAACAAATTGCGGAATGGATTGTCGTCTTCCTCGTGCCGGATCGGGGCGCGATAGCCTGGCCCTTGTTTATAGGGCGGCGGACTGATGGAGACCTCGTCGTCGTCCGGCTCGGTATACGTGGCGCTCGGATCGAACGGCGGCGGAACCGACGGCCGGCGAAATCCGCCGGAGCCCCCTTTTTCCTGCCAGGCGACCATGCGATACTCGTTTTCCGCGCCCGTGTAAATGAAAAAGGCGATGGCGACCAGGAAGAAGCCGCCTTCCATTAATCCGTAGATGCCGAAAGCGACAGCCATGAGCTTGCCGAGCCGCGAGGCGATCCAAGTGGCTTTCAGCCGGCCCAATTTCGGGGTGAGCATGGCGCGGAACACCCGGCCGCCATCCATGGGGAACGACGGCAACAGGTTGAAGCCGGCCAGCACGAAATTGATGAAGCCGATATGAGCGAAAATTTCGCCGATCGCGGATTGCGCTCCGAAAAGCCAAGGGCTGCCGAAAAACAGAAGCGCGCCGATCGCGAGGCTGACCATCGGTCCGGCGATGGCCATCTGAAACTCGTCCTTGGGTTTGCGGGGAATGTCCTCCATCATGGCGGCGCCGCCAATGAACAGGAGGGTGATTTCCCTGACACGGCATCCTTTGCGCAGCGCGACAAAAGAGTGGCCCAACTCGTGAAGGGCGACGCTGGTGAAAAGACCTGTTACGAGCAGCAGAACAGCCAGGACGGCCTTGTGTCCGTCCGGCGCGACCCGGAGCGCGTAGAGCACCATGACGATAATCAGGGAAATATGGACTTTAATGGGAATGCCCCACACGGTCGCGATTTTGAAGGATGATCGAAACATGGTTTTAGCCTGTCTGAAAAATATTTTGCGACAAAAATGCGAATTGTCTTGCGATAAATTACCATATCGATTATGGAATGTAAAGTAGTATTAGGCGGACAGACAAAATGAACGACTGTGCGGAAAGTGTGAGGAAATCCGGTTTTTTCATGAAAATCGTTATGACGATCGCGACCGGGTTCGGGTTGGGCTACAGCCCCTGGGCGTCCGGCACGTTCGGGACGTTGCCGGGTCTGGTTCTGGTGGTCGCGCTTCACAGGCTGGATATGCGCTTGGAATGGGGGCTGCCCGGCAGCGTTGGCATCGCAACCGCTCTGGTTCTGCTTGCGATTCCCGTTTGCCATGTGGCTGAAAAGCGTTTTGGCAAAAAAGACGACGGCCGCATTGTCGCCGACGAGTTCATGACATTCCCGCTGTGCGTGCTGGGTTTGCCTTGGCCCGAACAGCCCTGGCTGCTGGCGCTGGCCTTTGTGTCGCATCGGGTTTTCGATATTTTGAAGCCGCCGCCCGCGTATCGGATTCAAAATGTCGGGGGCGGCGCGGGCATTGTGCTGGACGATACGGTCTCCAGCCTCTACGCGCTCGCGTTCAATCACGGCGTATGGTGGCTTTGGCAAAGATGGCTTTAGCGACGCCCGTTTCCGAGCCGGATATGCCGGACGCGGAAGCGCGTCCGCTCCGCAATCCGCCGGAGCGGCTCGGCTCTTGACAGGGCATAGCTTTAGCGACGCCTGTTCCCGAGACGGAAAACAATGAGGAGAGGACGAGACGATGCCAGAGCGTAGGGAGGACTTTCAGTCCGCCCATTTTGATGTTCGCAGAAGAAGATCAAGAACGACGAAGCGGGTCGTTTAACGATAGCCCAGTGACGGGATGGGCGATGCATGGGAAATGGCGCCCGATCGCGCATGCGCCTCGACCGGAAAGGCTTCAAACCTATGGGTCTGCATATACTTAAGAAATTCCGCCCAAGGATCGGGTTGTTGCTGGCTTTGACGGTTACATGGCCGTTGGCGTCGCGCGCCGACCGTTTTTTGGTCCCGGTCGAGGCGCGCGAGATGAACGAGGCCCGGTTTGTCGGCGCTCCGGAATTTCAGCGTCATCGGGGAACGGCTCGTCTTTCCTTCGAGCTTTCGCACCCCTCGGATGTCGAGGTGGCCATTCTGGATGCGACGGGAACGGTGGTACGCCATTGGGCGGCCGGTCTGGTTGGCGGGCATACGACGGAGCCGTTTCGAAGCCGCTCGTTGGTTCAGCGACTGGAATGGGATGGGAAAAACGATTTGGGTCAACCGGCCGGCGACGGCCCTTTCCAGGCCAGAATACGGTTGGGGTCGCGTCCGCGCCTGGAACGGATTGCGGGCTGGAACGGCCAGACGCCCGGCGCGCCCTTGCTGGGCTTGGCGACAGGCAAGGAAGGCGAGATATTCGTTCTGAGCGGGGATGCGTATCGGGGCCGCTCGGAAGTGCGCGTCTTCGACGCCGAGGGGACTTATCTGCGCACCATTCTGCCCTACGCCTCGGCGGTTCCCGAAAGCCGCCTGGCATCGCTCGGGCGCCTGGAGATCGATGGGGAACGCGTGCCGGTCGTTTTCCATGCGCAAGGGCCTGCTCTGGCGCCTCTGACCGGCGGCATGCGACGGCAAACCATGACGGTCATGCCGCAAGGCCAGGTGATTGTCGTCAGCGGGCCGGGCTCGTGGTTCGATCATTCGGGGCCTCGTCATCTTTTGGCGCTGCATCCGGAAGGCGGCGCGCCGGAGGGCATGGATTTCGTCGGCCCCATGCTTGTTCCTCCGCTGGGCCTGGCGCCGGGCGCCGGGCCGGGCACGATGCCGGCGTTCGATCATGTGGCCGCCAGCCCGGACGGCCGCTGGATTTACCTGGCCTTGTCCGCCGAACAATCGGAGCATGCCGTGTTTCGGGTGGACGCATCCACTTGGAATTCGGCGGCGACAGGTTCGGTCGCCCTGGAGGCGTTTCTGGGCCAACGGTTTGTCGCCGGTTCAAGCAACGATCAATTGAACGATCCGCAGGGTTTGGCCACGGACGCCCAAGGCCTTGTTTACGTTTGCGACCGCGGCAACGACCGGGTGATGGTTTTTTCGGCCGACGCCGTTTTTACGGGGAAATTCGAAGTGGATTCACCGGAGCAAATTGTGGTGCATCCTCGCAATGGCGCCATTTACGTGTTGTCCAGACCGCGCCGAGCGGCCAAGCCGCGAGAAAAAGCGCCGACGCCGTTGCCGAAGCTGCTTAAGTTCTCGCCTTGGCGCGACGCTGGCGTCATTCGCCTGGCGGAGATCCAAGGGCCATTCGACCTGATCGCAGCCGATCCTGTCGCCTTGCCCCCGCGCTTGTGGGCCAGCGTCATACCTGTTCCGGCGGACGGCACAGGCACGGATACGGCTCGGCTTCGCGCTCCTGTCGGGGCGGGCAGGGGCATGCTGATTTCCGTAACGGATCGCGTGAATGCGCTGTCGCTGGGCAAGCCGATTGTTCTGGACGGCGGCTTGCGGCACCCGCTGTTCATCGCCGCCGATCCGGCGCGCGACCGGGTTTTGGTCCGCGAAAACGCGCCTGTCCGGAGAAGCGGCGAAGAGGCCGAGGCGCGCATTGTTGCGTTGACTCTCGATACGAACGAAATCCAGCCGTTTATCGACGCCGACGAGGTGGCCATCGGGCCGGACGGCGCAGTGTACGCGCTGACCGCCGGGCCCGGAGGCGGCCTGACACGCTATCGCGCGAACGGCGAGCCTTGGCCGTTTCCCATGGCGGAATCCCGGGCCCCGTCCGCTCATGCGGGGTCCGTTTCGGATCCGAGACTGGTCGAGCCGCGCGGGTT
>SLMC01000333.1 GCA_007133745.1 Kiritimatiellia bacterium | reverse complement strand
TTTTGTCATGGATTCTCACTCTGAATTCTCTTTGACATTTCCACAAGGCGGGCTGTCGCCCGCAACCCAAGTGTGTGGGTATGTGGGTTTGTGAGTATGTGAGTTTTCACCCACACACTCACGCACCCACACACTCACGCACCCACACACTCACTCACAAACAATCACGCCTCCAATTTCTTGTTTTTTTCGGCAGGACGGCGTGATTAAGGCACTAACATTGTCTCAACCTCACAAACTCACGCACTCACATACTCACACACAGGACGCGCGGAAAGACCATACGCTTTGAATGGGTCCAACTAAGCGCCTTTCCGGGCTGACTCCATTATCCTAGCCCGATGCGGGAGCGGTATTCGGGCAGGCCCTGGACGGGCATGTCGCGGCAGACGAAAAGCGAGCCGGCCAGCGCGCCGTTTTCGTCGCGTCGGTCGCCGCCGGCGGTGGTGAAAAACGCCGTCGCGAGTTCGGGCCCGCCAAACGTCAGGCTGGAGACTTTTTTGACCGGGAAGACCATGGTCTGAACGGCTTTGCCGTCGGGCGCATGCCGGATAACGCGGTTGCCGTCCCATCGGGCGGTCCACAGACAGCCCTCCGCATCCACCGTCAATCCGTCGGGGCGGCCCAGGTCTTGGGGGACATCCGCCGCGATCAGCGTTTCCCGTTCGGCGAGTCGGCCGTCGGCTTCGTTGTAGCGGAAGCGATAGACATGGACGGCGCGGGAATCGTTCTGGTAGAAAAAGCGGCGGTCGGGCGAGAAGCCCATGCCGTTGGGGGTGCCCATGCCGTCGGCGAGCAAGACGAATGCGCCGTCCGGATCAAGCCGGTAGAATCGTCCGCCATGGGCTGGACTGCTCATGGTTCCGGCATAGACGCGGCCTTGCGGGTCGGCAATGACATCGTTGAAGCGGCTGTCGCGTTCTTCGGGGATGTCTTCGACAACCGTGGCTTCGAATTGGCCGTTGCGCCAGAGCTTGACCGCGCCGCGGGCCATGAACAGGGCCAGGCCGCCGTCGGACTGCAGGGTGAAGCCGCCGACGGGTTCACGCGTATCGAACGACTCCAGTCCGTCGCCGTCGGCATCGCAGCGGTAGAGTCGGCAGGCGGGGATGTCGGTCCAGTATATCCGTTGCTCGTCCGGATGCCAGAGCGGGCCTTCGCCTGTGCGGCAAGGCAGATCGATCAGCGGCTCGGGTTCGGGCAAGGTCGGGATAGAGGGCATGGTGGCTCCTTGGGCGGGCTTTGCCCGCAACCGAAGTGTGTGGGTATGCGGGTTTGGGAGCGTGTGGGTTTTCACCCGCTCACGCACTCACGAACATTGAACATTGAACATGGAATATCGAATCGGATGAATTTGAAGCAGGATAATCCCATAGTGTCAGGAATCATGGAATATTGGAAGATAGGAATATTGTAAACTATTGACAGCCAGCGGCCGGTTTTTTGTCTTCGTCGATCTGACGCACAGTGCATTGCAGAATTTTCGACGGAGAAAATCACCGTTTCGGCTTCCTATCATTGTTCCAACATTCCCCTGTTCCATTCTGCCATGGGATGACAGTGTTTTCACTGTTCGGAAAGAGACACGGGGCTTCCGTATTGGTTGAACCAGGCGCGTTCCTCGAAAGGCATTTTCTCTTTGCGCTGGACCGTTTCCGCCGGGCGGCCGATCGGCAGGAGGATGCGCGCGGTCTTTCCGGTCGGCAGCCCAAGCCAGTGGCCGAGGGTTTCGGCGCGGCCGTCTTTCCTGAGCCAGCCGTCGATCCAGACGGTGGCGTATCCCAAGGCGGTGACGGCCAGCAGCATGTTCTGGACGGCGGCGGCGCAGTCTTCTATCTGGAAGGAGAGTCCTTTGTAGACGTCGGGCGGATTTCTGTCCACAATGCAGACGATGAAGGCGCGGGCCTGGCGGATCGGCGTGTTCGCTTCAGGCATGGCGTTGATGCGATCGGTCAGTTGCGGATCGTTTACGATCACGAAGCGGGTGGACTGCGCATTGCAGCCCGAGGGCGCCTCGAGTCCGGCTTCCACGATGGCGCGCAAGTCGTCGCTCGGAACGGGTTCGTCCGTGAAGGCGCCCCGATAACTGTGTCGTTCGTCGATGGCTTGAAATACATCCATGTGTTGCCTCCTCAGGCGGGCTTCGCCTGCAAAACCAATTTTTTCAACTACGAAACACGCGAAACACGCGAAAGTTATTTCTTCGGAGAATGACGGCCCTATATTTTCGCGCTTTTCGCGCTTTTCGCGTGTTTCGTAGTTTCTCCTTCTGTAAAAGATACACGCTAAAGTGTGCACCTTTTCAGGATAAGGCGCCAAAATTAATAGTGCGAGATACCGTGAACAGTGTTAGAAAAGAATTGTTTATACTAGGGCTGGCTAGGAGATCAAGCGTGAATTTGCTGTTGCTTGAGCGGGACGAGGTGGCTGCGGACGGCACGGTGCGTTTGGCCGATGCGCGCGCGGCGCATTTGATCGGCGTGCTGAAGGCGGCGCCGGGCCGAACCGTACGGGTCGGCTTGGCGGATGGCCCGAAAGGGTCGGGTCGGGTGACTCGGGTCGGGCTGGACGATGTGTGCCTGCATTGCGTGTTCGAGGAGACGGTTCCGGAACGACCGCCGGTCGATTTGCTGCTGGCGTTGCCGCGTCCGAAGGTCCTGCGGCGCTTGTGGGCTCAGTTGGCGGCTTTGGGCGTGGGCCGGATCACGCTCGTTAACGCCTGGAAGGTGGAGCGCATGTATTTCGATACGCATGTTCTGGCGCCCGAGTTGTACCGTCCGCTTTTGATCGAGGGGCTGCAGCAGGCGCGCGACACGCGGGTGCCCGAGGTGCGGATACGGCGTCGGTTCTCCGCGCTGATGAACGAGATGGGCTCGGAAACGGTGTCGGACGGAGAGGCGCGGTGGCTGGCCGATCCGACGGCCGGCGCGGGCCTGCGTCAAGCGATGGGGCGTCGGTCGGCCGCTACGCCGTCGACGCGCGTGCTCGTGGCGGTGGGCCCGGAAGGCGGCTGGACGGACCGCGAGCGGGCCTCTTTGCAAGCGCATGGGTTTCAAGGTGTTTCACTGGGTCCGCGCGCGTTGCGCAGCGATACGGCGTGCGTGGCGCTGTTGGCTTTGGCGCACCATGTTTTGCGGGAGACAACGGCATGAGCGAAATTCGCGAGAAACTTAATCTGTCGGACGATCCTTGCGTGCAACGGTTTCTGGAGTATTTGCGTGTGGAACGGAATGCGTCGTCGCATACGCTGGCCGCTTACGTGTCGGATATACGGCAGTGCGCGAACTTCGTGTGGGGCGCTCGCAAGGCGCCGCCTTGGCCGTGGTCCGATTTGGACGCGTACGGCGCCCGCCGTTTCCTGGTGGAGTTTCAGAAACGGAAAATGGCGCCGGCCACCACGGGCCGCAAGTTGTCGGGCATGCGCATGTTCTATCGCTTCATGGAGCGCGAGGAGCTGGTTCGGCATAATCCGTTTGCGGGTCTGCGCGCGCCCAAGCGACAGGGTCGGCTGCCCGAGATTCTGTCGGTCGCGGATGTGGATGCGCTGGTCGAAGCGCCGGGTCGGGCTCTGAGCGCGCTGACGAAGAGGCGCGGCACGCCGCCTACGCCGTTCGAGCGCTATGCGGTCGCGCGCGATACGGCGCTGCTCGAAGTTCTGTACAGCGCCGGGGCGCGTTTGAGCGAAATCGTGGCTTTGCATCGGAATCAGGTGGATTTGCTGTCCGGCGTGGTCAAGGTGCGCGGCAAGGGGAAAAAGGAGCGGTTGTGTCCGCTTGGCCGACCGGCCTGCGCCGCCCTGGACGCGATGTTCGAGGCGGAACAGGGGTGGCGGTCGGCGGCGGGCGGTTTCCGCGGCAACGAGCCGGTTTTCATGAACAAGCACGGTTCGGCGCTGACGCCGCGCTCGGCGGAGCGGATGATGAAGCGGCGTTTGGCCGAGGCCGGCCTGAACGCGAGCCTCTCGCCGCATGCGTTGCGGCATTCGTTCGCGACGCATCTGCTGGATCGGGGCGCCGATCTGCGCAGTGTTCAGGAGTTGCTCGGGCATGCCAGTCTGTCCACCACTCAGATTTACACGCATGTCAGCGTCGAGCGGCTGAAGCAGGTCTACGAGCAGTCGCATCCCCGGGCGTAACCCACAAAACAAAACGACCCCAACGGGGTTGAGCAACAAAGCCTGGGGCAGCGCCCCTGGGATCGCCGACGTCCCCGTCGGCTTTTCTCCTGGTGTTGCGCAAAAAATTCTGGGGCAGCACCCCAGGATAGCGGAACAGCCAAAGCCCATTGCAGCCTGTAGGGCTGCCGCAACACAGCCCGGCGCCAACGGGGATGCGCGACCCCGTTGGGGTCGGGGGCGGTGGGTGGGTTGCGCGTAACCGGGGCGCTGCCCCGGCCTATGTTGCACGACCCCGTTGGGGTCAAGATCGTTGGGATTCGCGAAGTCTTGGGGTGCCGCCCTCGTTAAGCGGGTCGGGTAAGGGTGTCCGAGTAAGGGTGGCGGTTAAGATAGCGGTTGGCGAGAGGAGAGAGAAAGAAACGACAGGAGGAAATCTGGACTTGCCATCCAAAAATGGATTCGCTAGGGTGCGCGCCTTTTCCGAACACGACACTTTACGACAGGCCACGCCCATGGACCCAAGCTTATCGCGCCAGATTGGAAAGGAAGCGGCTCGGCGCCGAACACTGGCGATCGTTTCGCATCCGGACGCGGGCAAAACGACTTTGACCGAAAAATTTTTGCTTTACGGCGGCGCACTGCATCTGGCGGGCTCGGTGACGGCTCGCAAGAACCGCAAGGCCACGACGTCGGATTGGATGGATCTGGAGAAGAAACGCGGCATTTCGATCAGCTCGACCGTGTTGCAGTTCGAGTATCGGGACCGTGTTGTCAATCTGATCGACACGCCGGGACACAACGATTTTTCGGAGGATACGTACCGGGCCCTGACGGCGGTGGACGCGGCTGTGATGGTGATTGACGCCGGCAAAGGGGTCGAGGCGCGGACCCGCAAGCTGTTCGATGTATGTCGTCGGCGCGGCGCGCCGATCTTTACTTTCATGAACAAGATGGATCGGCCCGCGCGCGATCCGCTCGATTTGCTCGACGAACTGGAACAGGTTCTGGGGATCGGAGCCTGTTCCATGAATTGGCCGCTGGGCGACGGTGCGGATTTCCGGGGCGTATGGGACCGGCAAACGCGGATGGCTCACTTGTACGAACGCACGGCGGGCGGCGTCTATCGCGCGCCGGTTTCGACGGCCGGACTGGACGATCCGGCGATACGCGACCGCATGCGCGAATCGGCGTATCGCAAGGCGGTCGAGGGCGCAGCCATGATCGAGGGCGCGGGCGTGACGTTCGATGCCGCCGCCGTGCTGTCGGGCGAGATGACCCCCGTCTATTTCGGGAGCGCGCTAAACAATTTCGGCGTACAGCTCATGCTGGACGGATTTCTGGATCACTCGGCCGGTCCGGGGCCGCGTCGCAGCGGGACTCGTTTGGTCCAGCCCGATCAGGAGGAATTCTCCGGGTTCGTGTTCAAGATTCAGGCCAACATGGACCCGAATCACCGCGACCGCATCGCCTTTGTCCGTGTTGTTTCAGGCAAGTTCGAGCGGGATATGGTCGTGACGCACGCGCGAACGGGCGAGACGGTGCGCCTGTCGAATTCCGCCAAGCTGTTCGGACGCGAGCGCGAGACGATCGAGGAGGCCTGGCCGGGCGATGTGGTTGGCATTGTCGGCAAATCGAGTTTTGCGATCGGCGACACGCTGGCCCGGGATCCCGAGATCGCTTATGACGAGATACCCAGTTTCGCGCCCGAATGTTTCGGCTATCTCGAGAATCCGGATCCGTCCAATTTCAAGCGCTTCCGCAGCGGCTTGAATCAATTGCTGCAGGAAGGCGTGGTTCAGGTCTTCACCGTGGACGGCGCCACGCGGATGGCGCCGTTGCTGGGCGCGGTGGGTCCGCTGCAGTTCGAGACAGTCCGGTATCGGCTCGAAAGCGAATACGGCGCCGCGTCCCGGCTGGATTCGGCTCACTGGACCCTGGCGCGGTGGCTCGATCCGGCTGCGGACGAGACGGCGCTGAACCTGGCGCGCGGCGTGCATCTTGCGACCGACGCCTTGAATCGGCGCGTGCTGCTCTTCCCCGACGAATGGAATCTAAGCTATTTTCAGGAGCGTCATCCGGACGCCCATCTCGGCGATACGCCTTTCGCGCGCGGGTGACAAGGCGGAGAGAATCCGCTGTTCCAACATTCCAACATTCCAATATTCCCCTATTCCAACATGCCGCATCCTGTGGCGTGGCGCCAAAAAAATCATAAAATACCTCTTGACGAAAATGTTGTTTTGTGTTTGTTTTTGCTTGAACAGAACAGAATAGAACATTTGATTTGAGTGGGGCGGGGTTATTCGCCGATAATCGATCCGAACGAGGGGATTGCCATGAAAGCTTTGCCAAGGCCTCCGTTTTTCGAGACAAGCGTGAAGTGCTACTTGTACGGGGATGGTGTTTTGGACTACGCCTTGGCGGTGGATGCCGCTGCCAAGCGCTACGATATCGATGTGATTTTCATTGCGCCCTTGACGGACATTCGCCGCGTTAAGGAGCATACGGAGCGGCTGCTGGTTTTTGCGCCGCACATGGATCCGTTGCGGCCGGGGCGCGGCATGGCCGACGTTCTTCCGGAAGCCATCCAGGCGGCGGGAGCCGCAGGCGTCATGCTGAATCACTGCGAGAAGCCGATGACGCTTTCCGCTCTTGAAGCAACGATCAAGCGGGCGAACGAGCTTGACCTTGTCACGTTGGCGTGCGCGAACTCGATTGCGGAAGCGAAGGCCGTGGCGCAATTGGGTCCGGACATTCTCAATCCTGAACCGGCCGAACTCATCGGGGGCGACGAACCTAGCGACATGGGGTTTGTGAAGGCGACATTGAAGGCGGTGAAGGATCTGGCGCCCGACACGCTCGTGGAGCAGGCGGCGGGTGTTCGTACGGGCCCTCAGGTTTACGACTTCATTATGGCCGGCAACGACGGGGCTGGCGCGGCATCGGGAATTCTGAAGGCTTCGGACCCGCAAGCGACGCTGGACGACATGATTGGCCATGTCGGAAAAGCGAAGGACGATCTGGCTCGAATCCGCAAAGAGGAGCATGAGCATGAGAATTGTTAGCGAATCGTTTACGGTATGCTCTACGGGCATGAGGCCTACGTTTCACGCTGTGACGGACGCGGTCAGGGGAATTGTGCGCAAATCAGGCGTGAAAACCGGCCTTTGCGTGGTGTATTCGCGTCATACGACGTGCGCCGTCATGCTGGAAGAGGACTCGATGGATACGGCCTATACCGGGCTGACCTATCTTCAGCAGGATTTGACGGATGTTTTCGAGAAAATCGCGCCGACATGCAGAAAGGAAGGGCAGTACATGCACCCGGGCCCCAAGCTCACGGTCTTTGCCGCGGAGCATGGCGAGGACAGGCCTGGAACGCTCAATACCGACGCGCATCTTCGGTCTTCGATCATGGGAAGGAGCGAAACCATTCCCGTCAATGACGGCGAATTGGATTTGGGCGAATTCGGTCATGTTTTCTTTGTGGATTTCGACCATACCCGCGCGCGCGAACGCCAGGTGGCCGTGCGGATTCTGGGCGAGTGAAACAGAGCGGCTTGGAATATCGCATGGAAGATTTGGCGAGGCCTGTGCTAGGGGTTAGGGGCTAGGAGCTAGGAGTTAGTGGCTAACGCCTTGTCTGAGAGAACAGGTTTCAGTGTTCAGGTTTCAGGGAAACAACGCATTCGGGTGCAGCATATTAAACCCTGACACCTGAAACCCGAAACCTGAAACCATTGATATTCTCTCACTCCCGAAAAACCTGAGCTTGCTCAGAGGCCGGGCTAATACCTAACTCCTAACCTTCTGATTACTGAAGTTGCGGCTTTGCCGCGTAAGGAGGCGATCATGAAAGTTGTCAACGAGGATATCCATGTCCAGTCCAAGGGGCTGAATCCCACGTTTCACGACGTGACCGGGCAGGTCGAAGCGATTGTCGTGAATGCTGGAATCCGCAACGGCCATTGCCTGGTCTATTCACGGCATACGACATGCTCCGTCATGACGCAGGAGGCGTCGCACGATACGACGTATTTCGGATTGGAGCACTTGCAGCAGGATCTGTGCAACATCATGGAAAAGCTTGCGCCCACATGCCGGGCCGAAGGCCAGTATCTGCATCCCGGCAAGAAGCATATCGAATTCGCCATGAGTCTCGGCACCGAGGAAGGCGAGTGGACGAGTCTCAACACGGACGCCCACTTGCGATCCGTCTTCTTCGGCCGTTCGGAAACCATTCCGATTATAGACGGCAAACTGCAGTTAGGCGAGTTCGGACACATATACTTTATCGACTGGGATCAGGTTCGGGCGAGGAAGCGAACCGTGCTTGTCCAGGCGATGGGCGTGTGCGAATAGGGCCGCAGGGACGGGAGAACGGACTATGAAGACGAAGTCCTGGAAGCGCGCGCGGGAATCGTTTCTGGTGGAAGCCGATGCGATTCGGCGGGCGCTCGATCATATCGAAAAAGCCTCGTTCGGAAAGGCGGTGGATGCGCTGGCGAAAGCCGAGCGCATTGCCGCCAGCGGCTGCGGTCATTCGGGCATGGCCTGCCGTCATTTTGCGCATTCCATGTGCTGCATTGAACGGTCGGCCCGATTCATCTCGCCTTCCGAAGCGCTGCATGGCGCCAGCGGGTTCATCAGGAAGGGCGATGCGCTCGTTCTCGCATCGCGCGGGGGGCAGACCCCGGAACTCTTGCCGATATTGAGCATCGGCAAACGGAAAGGCGCGACCGTCATTGCCATTACGGAGAACATGGCCTCCCCGCTGGCCGCCGGTGCGGACATCGTTTTGCGTTCGCATGTCGAACGCGAAAGCGACAAGCACAACCAACAGGGCACGTCCAGCTTCGTTGTTTTGTCGGCCATCTTCGACGCCCTGCAGGTGGCGCTGCTGGAAGAGACGGAGTTCACGAGCGAACAGTTCGGCCTCATTCATCCGGGTGGGGCCGTGGGGCAACGGCTCGCCAGCCGAACCGTTCGCGCAGGCGAGTAAGGCGGGCTTCGCACGCAACCCCCAAAGAAGGAAAACAGGTTTCGGTGTTCAGGTTTCAGGAAAAACATGATGCTGAATGACAGGTTACACCTCTCAATCAGTGAACGAATCATGGTCGCCTGCTCCCGCAGCAATCGACAAAGCGGGTGGATGAAGCGTAACCGACTGCGAGTGCGACAACGTGTGTTTTTGAACAAGGCTTAATGCCGTCGAGCGGGTCTCGGAGAAAGCGGGGGAAGAACGCATGATCGGTTTGAACGCGAGGCGGGAAGCCATACTGGAGAGCGTGGCGCGGGATGGCGAGGCGACGGTGGATGCGCTGGCCGCCGCGTTCGGCGTGAATGTCATGACGATTCGCCGCGATCTGGACGCGTTGGCGCGCGACGGACGGCTGCGCCGTACGCATGGCGGCGCCATGGCGGCGCGGGCGGGCGTGATCGAATTCGCGTTCCGGGAACGCTGCCAGGCGCGCGCGGGTGAAAAGCGGGCGATTGCGGCGCGCGCGGCGGCTTTGGTCCGGTCCGGCATGACCGTATCCCTGGACACGGGCACGACAACTCTCGAAGTCGCCAGTTGCCTGGCCGATACCGATGATATGACCGTGTTGACTACGTCCCTTGCCATCGCTTCCGCATTGCATGCCAAGCGAAATCTGAATATTGTGTTGCTGGGTGGCGTTGTCAGCCGAACGAAAGCGGAGCTCTACGGTCCGCTGGCGGAAGAGAATTTGAAAATGTTTCGGGTTGACATTGCCTTTCTCGGGGCGGATGCCGTGACGCCCGAGGGCATGTTCACTACCGATATGCAAACGGCCGCCATTTGCCGGGCCATGATCGCCCAGGCCGGCCGGGTTGTGCTGGTGACCGACAGCGGCAA
>SLMC01000103.1 GCA_007133745.1 Kiritimatiellia bacterium | reverse complement strand
TCGTGAGCTTCGACGGTGAAGGTCGCGGCGAGCGGCGCCGGACCGGCAACGGTATCGGCGCTGAAGGCGGACACGGCGGGCATGCGATTGGGCGGGCCCGCCATGACGGGCAAAGAAAGGTCGCCGTGAAAGAAAGGCTTGTAGTAGTTGATGTTTGCGACGAAAGCGTAGTGGTCGACCAGCGCCTGACCCCAGCTTGAGCCGGCCGCGAGAGCGGCGCGAAAGTTTTGATCCGCATCGGAATCGTCCAGAATGACGTAGGCGCCGGTATAGGTGATTTCCGAGGCGCCGATGCTCAGGACATTGCCGCCGCGCCGGGTGAACAACTGGTGATTGGCGACGCCGCCTAATACGCCGGATGCGCAGGAGGTTATCAGCGCGGATCGGACCTGAGCTAGCGTCTGGAGCAGCGTCGTGGCGTGAACGAGGTTGTGATCGTAGGACCACTCGGTTCCATGCGTGGTTTGGTGCAGCAGATCGCCGCCGCGCGTCCAGGCCAGATGCGGCGCCCGTGTTTCGGCGACGGGCCAGACAGCCAGCGCGTTGACGACGGATCCGCCATTGCCGACCGCGTCGTAGTGAAATGCGTCATGCGGGAGCCGGGATTGACCGGTTCGGTACGCATGATTGACGGCCAGCGCGCGGCGAATCAGAGAGACTTCGTCTCCGGCATAGAGATCGGCGCCGTCGCCGCCGAGCGCCTGGATGCGACTGACCCATATATGGCGTGTTCTTGGATCGCGAAACGTTTGCATGTTCCAGAAAACCAAGTCCGTGTAGGATTGATTTAGGCTGTTGCGCGCTTTGGGCATGTGGCCGATGAGGAGAGCGCCGGTCAGGCCTTCTTGCGTGTACACCGCGTTGAGGTGGGTCCATAAGTCGTCCGCGTTCTGTTCCGCCGTGTTCCAGGGCGCGATCCGGACTTCGTGGCCTTCATGAGTCAAATCCTGCTTCAGGCGTTCGACCTCGGCAATAATTTCCGGAAGCAGCAAATGGTTGACGGCCAAAATCACATTGCCGCGCTCGGAAGCGATGTCGGACGAGACGGCAATGGAACAGATTGCAGGCGAAGATGCGACCACGCCGTCGAAGGCTTCCCATGCGAAGGCGTCCTGACCCTCGTAGCCGGGATCGGGCGTATAATAGGCGAAATCTCCGAAAATTTCAACATGGCCGCGCGTCGGTTCCGTAACGACGGAAATGGCGATCGGCTGGTCGTCGGGATCGTAAAAGGCGAGATGGATTTTCGTGGTTCGGTTAACGGGCGCCGTGACGTGCTGGTTTTCGGCGACGGGCGCCGTGTTGAGCACGGAAATGGAGACGCTCCCGATATTGGACTCGGCCGAGCCGTCGTGAACTTTCCAGGTGAATCCGTCCGGGCCGGCAAAATCGTCCGGCGCACGGTAATAGTAACGACCGGGGTAGGGAAGCCCCGTACGTTGTTCGTGGGATTCCAGGGTTCCCCGGTAGGTTGAAGAATGGATGGTGAAGACCAGTTCTTGACGGGGAACCGCTGTGCCGCCGTAGACGAGGTCGATCGAGGCTTCCTGTCCGGACTTCAGTGAAACGTTTTGGTTGTAGGCGATGGGCTCGGCGACGGCGCGGGGAACAGCGCCGGACAATGCCGGCAACGCCGCGCCGCAGAGCATGAACAGGGCGCGGTTGATGCGCCTTGCCGCTCCGGTATCGCATCGAGCCCGAGTCATAGTAAGCCTTGTCTGAGCGAACAGGTTTCAGTGTTCAGGTTTCAGGAAAAGCGACAATTCGGAATCCGAGCATGAGTTCGCCTTAAGGAACAAAAGCATTCTCGCACATCGGGCCGCCATAGTCAAGCCGTTTGTTATTGTCCGACAGGCGCGCGGCCCAGCGTTTTAAGACGTTCAATGGCGATATGCTTGTAGGCGGATCGGCTTGTCTTGGCCTCGGACTTGGTCCATGCGCCGGAGCGGGGATTGAACGTGCCGCGTTTTTTCAGCAAATCGGCGAGAAATACGCGCGCCTGCTTCAGGTAGGCTTCGTCGCCCGTTCGATAGTAGACGTAGGCCGCCGCGTCGCCGAACATGAAATATTCGAAGCTTTCGCTCCATTCCGCCGTCTGATCGACCATCGCCTTGAGTATTTCGAGCGCGCGTTCGTCGCCGGTATGCCAGTGATAGTCGATAAGCGGGCGAACGCAGTACACGGTTTGAACGCCGCCCCATTTCAAGACGGATTTCCCGTCTTCCACGAACATGTGCCACAGGCCGTTTTCGAAGATTTTGCGGCTGTCATCCAAATAGTCCTGCTCGCCGGTCAATGCGTACACGGCCACGAGGCCCTCAATACTCCAGCCGCTCGTGCGCGCCTGCAGGCGCCTGGGTTTTTTGTCAAGGCCGTGAGCGGCGAACATGCGGCTGCGCAGACCCTCCGCGCCGAGACGCGCGCATTCCCATGATTCGGGATCGCCGGTCAGCACGGCGTACAGGGTTTGACCTTGAATCCAGGTGTGGCTGGGCGTCGGGCGCATACGCCCCGGGTTTGTGGACACATGCCATCCGCTTCCGCCACGCTCTTCTTTCTCGTAGGCCGAAAGAAAGCGGGAGGCCGTCCGGTCGCGCGGTGAACGATGCATATCGATGTCGTACTGGTGCCGAGCCATGGCCGAGCCCCAGTCGAACGCCTCGCGTTGTCCGGTCCGCAACGTGTGCACGAGCATGATGTGGGTCCAGTCGTAGTGCAGGCTGCTGGAGCCCCAGGCCCAAAACAAATCGCCCCAGTTCATCCATCCGTAGTAGTTGCCGCGCCTCCGGCTTTCCGCCGCTTGAGTCAAGCCGGCCGGCTTCGAGCGCTGCAGATCGTCGTAGCGCTGGATCATGGCGTCCGTTTCGGCATCGCCGGTTCGCACGTCTGCCGGACTCAACAGGGTAATCGCACCGGAGTCCGCGTAATATTCCGGTGCGGCCAGCGGCAGCAGCGGCCGATTCATTTGCGCCGCCAGCGCCGTGGCGGATGCCAGATCGCCCGCTCCGAAGCGGAATGCGATTTCGTGCGTCTTCTGCTTGCCGCCGATCAGATGGTACACATCCCGCCCTTCGGGGAATCCGGCCCATTCCGGCCACAGCGCCAAGGTCAGCCGGTTGTGCGCTACGGCTGTTTCCTTGGGGTAGTTTTGCCAATAGTCGCGCAAGGCCACGCTGAATGCGCCGCCTGTGCCCGTCACGCCCAGGGCGCCGGAGCTGCGCGTCTCGGAAGATACCAGCGTCTTGTCGCCCAGTTGCGCCTCGAAATTATCCGCTTGCCCCTGGCGGCCGCCTTTCTGCCGGATCGCAAACGCGGTTCCATCCGCCACGCCGCCTTCCGCCTCGGCTGTAACGACTTGTACGCCTGCGCCCGGCATGGTGTCGAAATGCAATTTCAGGCTTTTGAACTGAAAGTTTTCCCGACGCGCCCTGTGACTGGTGTACGCGCCGTCATTGCCCACCGTGTAGTGAATGCGGACTTGATCGGATCCCGCGTAAAAGTATATTTGGCACGACCAGCGGATCAGTTCCTGTTCGTCGCGCACGAACGCGCCGGGGAAGCGGCCGCGCGCCATGATCAGGGCGCGGACCGGACCCGATTCCGCGATCTCGACCTTTTCCGGCGGGTGGGCGGCCATATTCAGCTTTTGGCCGTCGGTCAGTTCCAGTATGGCGCCGCCGCCATCGCCCTGTTGCATCAGCCGCCGTCCGCGCAGGGTGACCTCGGAGAGGATGCGAAACGCTTGCTTGTCGATGCGGGCCTGCAAAACGCCGGTATCCACGACGATGGCATCCGGTCCGTCCTGTACCGTTAAGCCGCCTTTGGACGGGGCGGCCGGCCCGTCGGTAAGGGCCAGCTTGACCGAGCCATTGGCGGGTACGGACAGCGGGAAGACGCCCAGCGCCCATTTCACCGATCCGTCGGGCCAAGCATTAAGGGTGCGGAATTGACGGCTGGCGATCGGCTTCCCGTCGGCCGCGATGCGCAGAGCCGACGCATCCTTGAGCACGCCCTGCGCGAACGGTACCCCGGTCGCGACCCATTCGTTTTCGCGTGCGACCCCGACCGGTTCGACAACGGTCAGGTCCACCTGAACCTTGTTTGCCAACGCGTTTACCGTCAAGCCCCATGCCAGCGCCAACGTTGCCCATACTGCCTTTTGCCATGTCCTCATGATACCCTCCTGTTGTTTGACTGTTTACAAAAAACGACCGCTGCGCCGACCGGTCAACTCGCCGTCGGCGATGGCGAGTTCTCCGTTAATCGCAAGAGCGACCACGCCTTGCGCAAGCTGATGGGGTTCGGCAAATGTGGACCGGTCGCGCACCTGTTCGGGATCAATGACGGCGATATCCGCTTTCTTTCCCTTGGCGATCAGGCCTCGGTCGGTCAGTCCGAATTTTTCGGCCGGCAATGCCGTCATTTTGCGCACCGCTTCCGGCAACGGCACGGTTTGCCCGTCGAGCGCCATTCGGAGAAAACGGGCAAAGGTTCCGTAGGTGCGCGGGTGCGGATGGTCCTCGCTCAGCGGTCCCCAAGGTGCGCGGATAGACGCGTCCGAGCCGATCATGACCCAAGGCAGGGCCAGGATACGGGTCATGTTTTTTTCGCACATGCCGGCAAAGAACGCGCTCGTGCGCATGGCGTCGGTTTCCGCCATGTGCAAGATGGCGTCGACGGGATCAAGCCCCAGCATGGCGGCCACGTCTGTCAGGAGCCTGCCTTGAAAGCGGCGATTGTCGGGATGATGCGTGGAGCCGACGGTAATGGCGCCCCAGTCGCGCGCTCCCGCATTCCCGAAAAGATCCGCGCGCAGCCGGGCGCGCTGGGCCGGATTAGAAAGTCGGGCCCGCCTTGTATCGATCGTGCCTTCCAGCGCCCAGTCGGGGAAGACGACCGTGAGGCTGGTATGCGACGCAATGTAGGGATACCGGTCCGCATGCACGGGCCGACCTTTGCCGCGCGCCGTTTCGATGGCCTCGAGGGCGGCATCGATCAGTCCCCAATTGCCCTGGCCAGACGTCTTGAGGTGCGAGATCTGGACGGGTATCTCGGCGGCCTCGCCGATGGCCAGAGTTTCGGCTATGGCATCGAGCAAACCAGCGCCCTCATGACGCATGTGCGAACAGTAAACGCCGCCCTGCCGCGCCGCGACACGGGCCAGCGCCACAATCTCGTCCGTTTTGGAAAAACGGCCGGGCGGATAGATCAGCCCGGTCGACAAGCCGCGCGCGCCGTCGTTCATGGCCTGTTCGACCAGCCGACTCATGCAAGCCATTTCTTCCGCAGTCGGCGGCCGGTTGTCGTAAGCGCCCGCGCTGCGGCGCACGGTGTTGTGGCCGACCAGGAAGACCACGTTCGGCAGAGGCTTGACCGTTTCGAGCAGCGTTCGGTATTCGCCGACCGTACGCCATGTGCCGGGGAACTCCAAGTCCACCCAATCGGACGGCATGTGCATGGGATCGGTAATCGGCGCGGCGGACGCCCCGCAATTGCCGACGACATCGGTCGTCACGCCTTGAAACGCCTTGCTGGGCGCGGACGGTTCAATGAGCATATAGGCGTCGCCATGCGAATGCGAGTCAATGAAGCCGGGGCAGACGATCTTGCCGGTTGCGTCGATCCGCATGCGCGATTCCGCGTTGGCCAGATCGCCCGTATCGACGACGATCTCGCCCATGACCGCCACATCGCCCCTGCGAGGTTCGGCGCCGGACCCGTCGACAATTAGACCGTTGGCTAAAATCAAGTCGAACATGAACGAGTTCTTTCGTTTTCGGCCGAGCCATCCGCCAAGGGTAACCGAGCTTCGCTCGGCGCCCTGACGGCAAAGAATGTTTGCCGCAAAAAGTTACAAAAAGTTACAAAAAAAACGAAGAAGGCTCTTTTTTCGTAATCCGTACGCAGGCAGGCCCCGGCTCCGTTGCATAACCCTTTCAGGGTTGGCTTTCAATAGCCCTCTTTTTGTCAGATCAAAGCGACAACCTATTTCAGGACGGGACCCTAGCCACTAGCCACTAGCTCCCAGCCACTGGCCACACCGCCTTCGATTCCGGCGCAGGCGCTTGTTCAGGGGCCGGCTCGGAGCTATGCGGCCGAGGCGCCGACGGGGCGCCGCCGAGCATGGCAAGCACCTCGGTTTGAACATGATCGAGTTCATCGAGATTCAGTTGCGGGTCGGGAACCAGAAACGTTTCGCCGGTGATACGGTGTTCGTACAGGCGCACGAGCGTACCGTCGTCGCGATAGCGCACATCCTTTTCGACGAGCATTTTTTTGCGTTCCAGCATGACGGCCAGAATGAAAATCACGTTGCGGCGGCCTTCTTCGGGGTCTTCCATCATGCGGCGCAAGATGGATTCGGCGGTTTCCTTTTTCAGAGCCTCTTCTTCGGGCGGGGGCGGGGCATGGTACACGCCTTGCCAGGCGCTCCAGGTTGAGTCGTCGGGCTGTTCGAGGCGACAGGCATCGCACATATCCGTACGCACGTAACCGGCCTCTCCGAAAATCAGGCGGGAATGGCAGATTTGCCCTTCTTCAAAGGGCGCGTGACACTGATGGCAAACGCTGTCGCGCGGCTTGATGTCCCAGTCTTGAGCCATAATTTCTCCGTTGCTGCGAAATACGGGAAGTAACATGCCTTTTTGAACGGGAAAAGTCAAGGCAAAGAATACAGCGGCTTTGCCCGCAACCCTGGCCGTGTGCAAGTGTGCTGGCTTTGGGAGTGTGCGAGTTTTCACCCGCAGACTCACGTACAATCACGCCTTCTGTTTCTTGTTTTCAATTTGCTCTTGCGAGGCATGGGCGAATGTGATTCCATCAAACGATATTCGCAGGACGCGTGTGCGTCGTGGACAACAACAGAAGGCTCTATGTCGATACGAATTCTCTCTGCGCATGTCGCCAACAAGATCGCGGCGGGCGAGGTGGTGGAACGGCCGTCTTCAGCGATGAAGGAGCTGGCCGAAAACGCTATCGATGCCGGCGCGACCCGGATCGACGTCGAAGCGGTTGCCGGCGGCCGCAAGCTGATCGCCGTTTCCGACAACGGGTCCGGCATGAATCGGGACGACGCGTTGCTGTCCTTGGAACGTCAGGCGACGAGCAAGATACAGGATGTGGACGATATTGAACGCATCGCCACGCTGGGCTTTCGCGGGGAAGCCTTGCCGTCGATCGCTTCGGTGTCGCGTTTCCGCATGGTGACGTGCGCCTCGGCGGATGGCGCGGGTACGGAGTTGAGCGTGTCGGGCGGGACGATTCAGGATGTGCGCGATACCGGCGCGCCGCAGGGGACGCTGGTCGAAGTGCGCGATCTGTTCTTCAATGTGCCTGCGCGCAGGAAGTTTCTGCGCGCGTTTCAAACGGAGCTTTCCCATATCCGCATGGCGTTCATGGCGCTGGCCTTGAGTCATCCCGACGTGACGCTGAGCCTCAAGTCCGACGGCCGCCCAATTTGGCAATTGCCTGGCGGAACATTGGCCGATCGGCTGCGCGATCTGTTCGGGGCCGAACTCATGAACGGACTGAAACCGGTCGAGTTCAGCCTTGGTCCGACCGTGACCGGATATGCCGGCATCCCCTCGGTGGCCAGAGCGGATCGGACCGAACAGTTTTTTTTCGTCAACGGTCGCGCGGCGCATGCGCCGGTAACAGCCTTCGCTTTGAAGGAAGCCTATCGCGGTTTGCTGCCCTCGGATCGGCATGCGCCCGTGTTTCTGTTTCTGAAAATGAATCCGGAACTTGTGGATGTCAACGTGCATCCCGCCAAGCGCGAAGTCCGTTTCCGTCAGCCGGGTCCCGTGCGCGACGCCATTATTCAGGGCATCCGTCAGGCGTTGGGCCATCCGGTCGCCCTGGGCATTCAGCCTGACGAAAAGGCGTTGCCGGAGCGGTCGGGCCCTTTCGATACGCCCATGGAGCGCTCCCGGCCGATTCAGCGGCGGCTGACCATCGAGAATTTGCCCGCATCGCGGTCGTTTCCTTATCCTGCCGCCGCCTGGGCGCGGCTCTCGTCCGATCCGGCGCCCGGCTCCGGGCCGGCCGCCGATTCCGAGGCCGCGAAAGCAGCGCACGAGCCCGAGACTCGGCGTGACGATGCGGAGCCCAAATCGCCGTGGGCCTGGTGTCGGGTTGTCGGTCAGATTGGCGGACTGTATGTCGTGCTGGAGACCGAAGACGGCTATGTGGTGATGGACCCGCATGCCGCGCACGAGCGGGTCCAGTTCGAGCGATTCATGGATGCCTTTTTGAAGGGCAAGGTTCAGACACAGGGTTTGCTCATGCCGGAGACGGTGGAATTGCCGCCCCGCGACGCCTTGCGTGTGCGTCAAAATATCGGGTTGCTGCGCGAGATGGGGTTTGGCTTGAGCGAATTCGGCGGCGACGCCTTTGTTGTCGACGCGTTGCCGACCTGTTTTTCAGGAGCGTCGGTCAAAGGCCTGCTGGTCGAGGTGGCCGGTCATCTGGAGCAGGCAGGCGCGCGCGGCGGGAAAGGGCGCTGGCGCGAGGAAGCCATTGCGCAGGCCGCGTGCAAAGCGTCTGTCAAGGCTCGGGACCGCTTGTCGATGGAAGAGATCGAGCGGCTGGTCGTGGATTTGGCCGGCGCGGAAATGCCCTATACCTGTCCGCATGGCCGACCGACCCTGATCTACACCTCGTTCAAGGACCTGAACCGCAAATTCGCGCGCGAATAGACGCACGATAAGCAGGCACACACAAACGAAATCCGGGCCATGGCGGAGAGGGTGGGGTAGGTTTTCAAAGAGACGCTTTCAATAAATCCAGTCCTCATGCGGTACGGGCAGGCGGTTGAGTTCGTCGCGGCGGTGACGCCAGTCGGGGAGCAGTCGGTCCATGTGGGCAATGAAGCGGTTGTTATGCGTATGTTCGAGCAGGTGGGCCAGTTCGTGGACGAGGATGTATTCGAGGCATTCCCGCGGCTTTTTGACCAGTTCGAGGTTGATGCGGATGGCGCCGCGGTCGGGGGAACAACTGCCCCACATGGTTTTCATCCGGCGTACGCCGATTGACGTGGGCGATACGCCCATCCTGGCCGCCCATTTGCGTTGCAGTTCCGGGATGGCATCTTTCAACTGTTGGCGATACCAGTCCTGCATGATCTCATGGCGGCGCGTCATGCAGGCCCCTTTACGCTGGCACAGGATAATGGCGTCGTGTTTAAGCTCAACGCCGGACCTTGCGCCTTCCCTGACCTGCATCAGATAGCGGCGTCCCCATACGTAATGGGTTTCCCGTTCGACATAGGCACGCGGCCATTCCCGTTCCTGAGCGCCGATCTGCTTCTGCTGCCGGCGTATCCATCCGAGCTTGCTGATGGCAAACGCCCGAATCGTGTTCAGGTCCATGCGCGACGGGGCCGATATGCGGACGCGGCCCGTGGGCGGATAGACGCTCAGGTGTACATTTTTGATGTCCTTGAGAATCACATGCACGGTCGTGTCGCCAAGCTTGAGCTGTGCCGCCATCAGTACTCCTCCTGCCCCTTGATTACGACAAACAGCCGCTCGACGGCCGCTTCGTCGCCCAGGATTTCGTACATGGCTTTCTTGATGACATTCTCGCGCGGCGGATGGCCGCGCCACCGATCCGGCCTGGAGACTCTGACCGCCGCGTCAATGGCAATGGCCGCGGCCTGGGCCTTTTTGCCGACGGCGGTTCCCATTAGGGCATAAGGCTCGCGTGTTCCGTTCGATCCTGAATCCCGCATGCCGAGCATGAGATTGTTGAACAGGGCGCGTTTCCCGGGCGTATCAAGCTCGGGCGACATTCTGTCATCCGCGCCCTGCTGCACCTGGCGGGCCAGATGGGCGATTTGTTTCAGATATTGCTCGTAGGCTATGGCCTCGGCCTTGCGCTGCCGAATGATCTCGTCGAGCAGGGCGGACATCCTGTCGTAGAAGGCGGGGTCGGACAGGTGGCTCTTGATGATCTTCTTGCGGACGTTGTTCTCGATGGTTTCGGCGGCCGCCTCGCGATTGGTCCGCAGCGCATCCGGCAGACTGTTCAGCGCCTCGGCGATTCC
>SLMC01000364.1 GCA_007133745.1 Kiritimatiellia bacterium | reverse complement strand
GACTCCATGCACTTGTCCGAATCGCCGGCCCGGATAAAGTCGCGTTCGGTACACGGAGCCAGCATGGACCCCGGCTTGGTCCGTGCGGGATTCCGGACCCACGCCATAGACCGCCGATACCGCGATCTGCCCGCTGGCGCCGACATGGAGGCCGCCGTGATGGCGGCCGCCGCCGGGAAACACGGCGCCGCTGATCACGCGGGTCGATCGCGTGCCGCGAAGCGTGCCGTGGCTGGCGCTCGGTCGCTCAACGCCGTAATCGAACGGCACTTCACGCCAAGTCTCGGGATCGTAGCGCACGACCATGTCTCTTAATTTAAGATAAGCGAACCCCTCCGGACTGAACGCCATATCCTCGGCGCTCATCGGCAGCTCGATATTGCGACCGCGTCCGGTCCGTACATCAATTCGCAACAAACGCGAGAAGGACATGGCCGCGCTTGTGCCCAGGGGATCCGACATGTAGACGATGCCTTCTTCCCGGGGATTGACGAACAAACGCTGGCGCCAGTAGGTTGGCGGTTCCGTGCGAATAAGCGCGCGTGTGGCCTCGTCCAGAAAATCGCGCTTCACGGTCCATTCTCCGTTTTCCTGCGTCAGCAGTGCCAAGCCGCGCCCGTGCGAGCCGTTTCCGCCAACCGGGGAGCGAGCCGTCAACCAGATCCGCGGCGGATCCGATTCGAAATCCACGACCGCCTGCTGATCCATGTTCGTCGCCGTGCTCATGAATCCGATGACGCTTCCCAAGTCCCGGGTTTCGATATTTTGTGCATCCGGAAATGCTGAAAACCGCGTCAATTGAAAAAAGCGCGGCCGTTCGCCGTAGCGGAGATTTTCTTCTGTAACGGTAAACCCGTCTTGCCGGCCGCGTCCCTTCAGCAAGCCCCAGCTGAACACATACAGCTCGCCTGTTTCGGGATGCACGCAAATCCGCGCGGGCCTGCGAACGGCGATATTTTGCAGATGCTTGCTTTCGGGGGAAAACACCTGAAGGCGGTCATTCCGGTGATCGGCCACGTAAATCCGTCCTTGCGCGTCGGTGGCCACATCGGCCGGCATGTCGAACTGACCGTCTTCCGTTCCGGCTTCATAGGTGCCGAGGAACAGCTCTGGCGGATCGTCGCGGTCGTACCGCATGCGCGAGACATGGTGCCGCCACCGCTGCATGCCGGCCCAGGCCGACCAGCCTACCGTATGCTTGGTCAGGTAGAGCCATTCGCTGTCTGGACTGAACGCGCCGCGCTGCGCGTCGATGTGCAGCACTTCTGTATCGATAATGTATTCCATGTTGGCACTGCGTCCGTGGAGGCCTCTTTCCAGCACGGGTTTGCCGTCTTCCGGCGAAGATCCGAGCGTCGGCCCGTGCAGGTTCAAGCCATCACTGCCGCCGTCGGCCGCCAGCCGGGACAGTCGTTCACCGATCAGGGCAATACGGTTGCCGGAAACAGCCAGCGCGTGGCCCGCCGCGCCGTAAAAGGTACCCGCGTCGACCCCGCCCTGGTAGCGTCCGTCCCGATAGCGGATGTTGTTCGCGTTGCGTCCGCTTTGCAGCAGCGTGCTTTGGTAGTAGTTCGGCTTGATCGGCAGCCGGGCCCCGTACGGATGATCGTGCCAGATCACGCCCGGCACATCGTCCACCCTGGCTCTGGGAAACGGATAGACCGTGCGGACATAGTTTCCGTCGCGGTCAAACAAACGCACATGATCAAACCCGCGGCCGTCGGAAACGAAGATGCCATCCGACGAGGCGGCGATCGACAGATGCGACCCGCCGGTGGACGACCATTCGCCCTGTCGCACCGGCTTGCCGGGATGCCAGAACAACGTACGCTCGAAGCGCGGCTTCAGCCCCAGCGACACGCGCACCGTCACCGCGTCCTTGTCGTCCACGTATTCGCCCGCGTCGTCCTTGCCGTCCCAGACCAAGGTCTGCGCCTTCGAGTTCCACACGAACGGCTCCGGCGCGTTCATGCCCAGCACGCCGCTGGCCAGATGGCGCAGAATGCGCCCGTCCTCGTGCTCGATGGCGATCGTGACATCGCACCAGGCTTCCGTCTCGAAGGAAATGGTCACATCGTCGCCTTGGCGCATCAGCGTCGGCTTGCGCGCGAAGGCGAACACTTCTTCCCGTTTCGGCCGCAGCTCGTCGTACGGATCGGCCTGGATCACCCTAGGGTTCCGCCCGTCGGCGTTTTCCAGCGTCAATCCGCGCGGATACAAAATGCGCATGGCGATGCGGCCGGCTTCCGTCTCGTCCATTTTCAACGTCACGAAATCAAGATCCTGGACCAACGCCCGATCAAACGCGAGATCCACATCAGCCCTGGCACCGATATCCCGGAGCGCGCTGGCCGGATCGATGCTGTCCCAATTCACGGAAATCGGCGCATGCAGAGGCGTGAGCGGCTGTGTCCATGCCCAGACCGAGAAACACCCGATCAAGCTCGCGGCAATAAGAAATCTCTTCATGATGAACTCCCGGACGCGATCGCCTCCTTGTACAGG
>SLMC01000406.1 GCA_007133745.1 Kiritimatiellia bacterium | reverse complement strand
TGTACAATGGTGGAATAGAGCTAACTGTTTACCAAGGTACCTTGAGAGTACACTGTTGTGGGTAGAGCAAAGTGGAATCCACCGTTTTGCTGGAAAGTGATGGCCAGAGGTTGTTTCGCGCATGGAAATAGAAGGAGGCGCATTATGAACAGGATTTCGGTAATGGCGGCTTTGATTGTTGTTGCTGCTGTGGTCATGTTGCCGTTGTTGCGTCAGGAAAGGCCAGACGCTAATACGGAACCGGCGGTTGTGGCGGCCGCACTGGCGACGGATACGGACGTGGAGACGTCGGAAACCCATACGCCGCTGGCGTCTGCGGGGACGGCTCTCGAGATTGTAGCGGTTTATCCGCCGGGCGATGGAGTTCCTGAAGACGAAATCGTCTTTTATTTCAACGAGAAACTGGCGCCTTTCTCTGCGGCGGCAGACATGGACGAACCCGCCCTTGCCGTCATTCCTCATGTGCCAGGTCAGGTGACGATTGAGAATACCTGGCTCCGTTTTTCCGCGCCGGTACTGAAGGGGCTGTTCGAAGATCCACAGACAACCCATATCGAGGTCGTGTTGCACGAGAATCTGCGTTCCATAAGTAACCAGACATTGCCCGCTGACATGCGCCGCCATATTTTTGTTGCGCCGCCGCCGGCGCTCGCTTCCATACGTCTGGAAGAGATTACGGCGGAAAAAGTGACGGCGCGTTTGGCGTTCAGCAGGGTTGCGGATTTAAGCGTACTGCCCGAATTGCTGACTATAAGCACGGACGAGGGCGTGTCCGTACCTGTGTCCGTGATGCCGGGCGACGACCATGCATCCGCCCGCTTGTCTTTTCCGTTGACTGTTGAGTCGCCGGTAACCGTCAGGGTAGACAAAGGGTTGCGTTGGGGCGACGGTCTTCAATCTATCGCGCAGGCAATGACCGCGCATTTCCCTGAGCGCACGGGAACACTGTTGCAAGGCGCGGTCTTGAACACAGATGAGACGCCCCATCTGTTGTTGCAATTTACAGAAGACATCCCTGTTCGCTGGATTCCACTTCTGGCGATGGTGAAAACAGGCGACCCCGGCGAACCAATACCCTTCACGCTTGCGCCGGAGCAACAAGAGGTAGAGGCGGCGCAACAGGTGCATCTAATGCTTCCCGAAACGCCGGAAGTGGCCGCGCTGGACGCTGTGCTCGTTGAATTGTCGCCTTGGCTGCGCACCCACAGAAGCGGAATGCACCCTCGGCAGCGGATTGTAACAGAAGTCGTATCCCATACAATGCAACGGAATAGAAGGTTGGCAGCCGCATTGCAATACCATTCTTGGGAAACGGATATACATGACGGTCTTATATTGCGGCTTAATTTTTACCGTGATGTGACCGCTGAACAGTTGGGGGAACATATTGAGATAGTGCCCGCCGTGGACTGGGCATTTGACGACAGCGACAGTCGGCGGCGTAGTCTGCGATTAAAAGGCGCATTTCAATCGGAGACGGAATACACCTTGCGCATACTGGCGGGCGTGAAGGACGAGGACGGCAACATACTCTTACAGCAGGACCGTACCTATGCGTTACGGGAGACGCCGTTGCGCGCCGGCGCCGCATTCGATGCAACTCACCTCTATTATTTTCCGAGGCGCGATATGGCGCGTCCTGTTCTTCATGCGCGCAATATTACCGAGGCGCACGTTCACCTGGGCCAAGTGTTCCCATCCAATCTGCCCATTTTCGCTCGCGACTTCAACCGTAGCGGCATGAATCGCAGGCTGCTTGCCGAATATGCGCGGGAAAGCGCGCGGAAAACCGTTACGTTCCCCGACGCGCCCGACACGTTATTAACAGCGGCGGTTGATTTGGATGCCCTTCTTACCCCTGACCGGCGAGGCGTGTTTGTGATGCATACTACGCCCATGTACGATCATCGCGCCGACAGCCGTATGCTGATTTACACCGATTTGGGCGCGCTGACCCATTGGTCGGACAACGGCCTGGCCATTTTTGTTCATAATCTCTTCACCCTCGCGCCGACGCCGAACGCGCGGATACGCCTGTACTCGGAAAAATACCAGGAGATGGGCACGGCGCACACAGACGCCGACGGCATTGGTCGCTTCATGAGTTTTGAGCCCGCTCTTGGCGCGCCCACCCTGGCAGTTATTGAGACGGAGGACGACTATACTTTTGTGGACTTGCGCAGTTCCCAGGACTCCAAAACGCCTTTTACAGCGTCCATGCCCGCTTATGACCGGGAGGGGTACGACGCTTTTGTCTATCTTGATCGTGACTTGTATCGCCCTGGTGAAACGATTCACATACGCTGGATTGCGCGCACATGCTACGTGGATGCGGTTACGGACGCGCCTTTCCAGCTGCGCATTGCCAATCCGCAAGGACGCTGGATATACGAAGCGCCTGTGACGCCGTCCGAATTCGGCACGGGCAGTTTTAGTTTCCGGACGGAGCAGGCCCATCCCACAGGCCGGTACCGAGTGGAATTGCGCGTTCCCGAGGCCATAACGCCG
>SLMC01000138.1 GCA_007133745.1 Kiritimatiellia bacterium | reverse complement strand
TGCTTGAAAACATCAAGAATTATCGCATGCGAAATTCTCATTCTGTCATGGTTAACCATACTTACTGCATTCCATTTACGCTTCTCTGGCGTAATATATGCTTTGGGATTGCGCCTTGTAACTGAAGATTTGTCCCCGCCATCAACAATGTTTGTCACATCAAGTATTGTCGCATTATACAGATGTGTAGTTCAGACTTTACTTCTTCCCTTCTTGATATCGATTGTTGCCCTTTTCGTGCGAGTCCTTGTTCATTTTAAAGAAATCTGCAGATCACCTTGGCGCAAATACATAGTTCTAATAATCCTTTTGTTTTCCATTATTAACGCTTTTATATTTTTGAACATTGCCGCTAGAAACATTCCTCTTTTTGGGCTTTATCCAGAGGTAACAAAGCTACCATAGATGGTGGCGCGCCCCAAAAGTTGAACCACTAGAATGACTAGCCCTAAAATAAGCGAGTTTAAAAAACGTAACTTCTAACCGGCACCCAAAAGGCGGGCGCCGGGCGTAACAGTTTAGCCGATTCCGGGTGTGAGAATTCGGGGTTTCAGGACGAATCGGCCGGGTCCGGAGGGATCCGGTAAAGCATGGGTTTGGCGGCTTCGCAGCCATCGGCGATGAGTTGTTACCGATCAAATTGACATCGTAAGCCGTTCCCGAATTAAACCTGTCTGATTCGCCCTTTTTTCCCGCGCTGCGGTCGTAAAATGTTCCCGTCTTCGTCGTAGACTTCGCCGAATCAATAGGGACATACCTTTTGTCGCAATTCTCTGTCCGGCAGGCAACGGGAACGTCCGGAACGCTCTGAACACCTTCCTGCCTGAACGAACACAGCCATGCCCGACAACAGGTGTGTCCCCAACGTTCCGTTTCTCCCGAAGGGCGTCATGCAAAAGATTGTTCCCGTCACAGCGGTAGCAATGGTTTTCCGTGCCTGAGGGAACGTCGCTTCCATGCACAATATCAGCCGCCTCGCGGATGACTTGCGCATACCATTTCGCCGACGGTGCACGATGTCCGGCGAGGCGGATAAAAAACACAGGCAAGAATGCCTGTGCTACGTTGCCACTCCGCCTGGGAGGTCTGCGACTCTTCCGCACAGCAACGTTTGCTTCCACCGACGCGAGGTCGGCGGGCAGCGCTTGTGTCTCCGATCCGTATTCCAACGTTCCATCATTCCATGCGTTCCATGCGTTCCAACGTTTGCTTCCACCGACGCGAGGCCGACGGGCAGCGCTAAAACGGGCCTAGAAAACGGCGCCGAGCGAGAGGGTCAGGCGGCGGCCGGCGGGCGGCTGGCCGACGAAGGTCTCGAAGGCGCTGTCCCAGAGATTGTCGCAGGCGAGAGAGAGCATGACGTTGTCGGGTGCGACCGGCGTGTAGCGCAAGACCATGCTCCCCAGAAACCCGGACCGGCGCTCGCCGCGATCACGGGCCTCGATCGGTTCCTGCCGGCGCCAGGTTTCCCGATAGGACCAGACAAGCCGAAACGCCTCGGCCTCGTCCGCGGCCACAACCCGCAACGGTTCGAGTTCGACATCGGGAACATGTTCAGCCCCCCATCCGACAGACGTCATAGCCACAACGAAAGCGGTCGCAAGCGCGGGCAGCCCGACGGCGTATCGTGCGCGTGGGCACATGGCTGTCTGATCATGGTCTGCTCGTTGTCTTGTTGTCATTCCATTGCGCCTGTCTGAATGGATTCGGTGGCGCACGCAATGAACAGGTCGATATCGGACGCCTGGTGCGCCATTGAAACGAAACCGACTTCAAACTGGGCTGGTGGCAAATATATGCCCCGCTCGAGCATGGCATGGAAGAATGCGGCATACGCGCTTGTGTCGCAGTGTTTGGCTGTCGCGAGGTCGATAACGCTGTTTTCCGAGAAGAAGGGCGTGAACATGCTGCCTTGGCGGGCGCAGTGCATAGGGATGCCCTGTTCTCTGGCTGCGCCGTTCAGTCCGGCAGCCAGCCTGTCGCCAAGCCTTGCGAGTTTCGGATACGGATCTTCGTCGATAAGCGCTTGGATCGTAGCTGTTCCTGCCGCGATCGCCACGGGATTGCCGCTGAGGGTGCCGGCCTGATAGACCTTGCCTGTCGGGGCGAGGCGCTCCATGATCGCGCGTTTGCCGCCGATGGCGCCGATCGGGAGTCCGCCGCCAATGATCTTGCCCAGGCATGTGAGATCGGGGGTAACACCGCACAGGCAGCCGAAGGTCGTCGGGCCAAGCCGAAAGCCGGTAATGACTTCGTCGAAGATCAGCGCGGATCCGCACCGGTCGGCCATGGCACGAAGCCCTTCCAGGAAGCCGGGCTTCGGCAGCGCCAGGCCCATGTTGCCGGCAATGGGTTCCACGATAATCGCCGCCAAATCCGGGCCCTGTTCGCCGACGATCTTGTCCGCGGCGGAAAGGTTGTTGTATGGCGCCACAATAGTTTCGCAGGCGGTTTCCGTCGACACGCCGGCGGACGAGGCCATGCCGCCCGTGAGCAAGCCGCTCCCTGCCGCGACCAGAAGCCCATCGCTGTGCCCGTGATAGCACCCGTCGAATTTCAGTATCTTGCGGCGGCCAGTGGCTCCGCGGGCAAGGCGCAGCGCCGTCATTGTGGCTTCCGTGCCGGAATTGACGAGGCGCACCTGATCCATGGACGGCGCCTGTGCGCACAACAGTTCGGCGAACTCGACTTCGCGCCTCGTGTTGGCCCCGTAGCTCATGCCTCGTCCTGCGGCATCGCGAACCGCCTCGACGACCTTCGGATGCGCATGCCCCAGGATCAAGGGTCCCCAGGAACAACAGAAATCGATCAATTCCCTGCCGTCGGAGGTATAGAGCCGGGCGCCGGCCGCATTCTCGATGAAGACCGGGGTTCCTCCGACGGCGTTGAAGGCGCGTACCGGACTGTTTACGCCGCCGGGGATGACCCGGCGCGCGCGAGCAAACAAGCTTTCCGAGGAACGATCAGTCATCCGCGAACACCTCCCGGTATTGGTTTGCCCAGTAGGAGATAATGATGTCCGCCCCGGCCCGGGCGATGGCCAGCGTGGACTCTCTGACAACCGGCTTCAGATCCGCCCATCCGCGTTCCGCTGCGGCATGCAGCATGGCGTATTCCCCGCTGACGTTGTAAGCGGCGATTGGAAGCTTGGTCTCGTCACGAAGCCGGGTGATGATGTCCAGATAGAAGAGCGCGGGCTTAACCATCAGAATGTCCGCCCCTTCGGCCTCGTCCAGAATGGATTTCCTGATGGCCGTGCGCGCGTCGGCATACGAGGCCTGATAGCCCTTGCGGTCGCCCTGTTGCGGAGCCGACTGTTCCGCTTCGCGAAAGGGTCCGTACATGCTCGAAGCAAACTTGGTGGAATAGCTCATCATAATCGTCTTCTCGAAAGCGGCGGTATCCAATGCCTTACGGATCGAGGCGACCTGGCCATCCATCATGGCGCTCGGCGCGACAATGTCCGCGCCCGCCGCGGCATGGGAAACCGCGACCCGTGCCAGCGTTGTATTGGCCGCATCGTTTTCCACATCGCCCGTGGCGTCGCGTGGGCCGCAGTGTCCGTGATCGGTATACGCGCACAGGCACACGTCCGTGCAGACCACCATGCCCGGATAGGCATGCTTGACCTTCCGAACGGCCGTCTGCACGATCCCATCCTCCCGGTACGCCGCGCTGCCCTCATGATCTTTCTCGCGCTCGGACGTGAGCCCGAAAATCAGAATGCCGCCAATCCCCGACTCGACGATCGGGTTCAGCGCTTCAACCAGGATATCCGGCGACATGCGACACTGCTTGGGCATGGCCTGAATCGGTTCCCGCACGCCGGAACCTTCCTTGACAAATACGGGCCAGATAAACTTTTCCGGACCTGGCAACGGCGCATCGAAGAGACGCCGCAGAGCAGGCGTGCGCCGAAGTCTCCGTAACCTTGTTGCGGGGAATGAAGCCATGGGTGTTTCAGTCATTGTTTCGTCTCCGATACGGGTTCCGATGTTTTCATGCTGGCGCGAGCTGACGCCATAGCCTTTTGCGCGTACATCCCCGCCAACATGGCGATCGTGTTTTCGACTGTCGATTGCGCGGCCATGATCGCGGGCGTCACTCCGTTGCGGCGCAACGCCCGCGCCGTTGGCTCGCCAATGACGGCAACGTCCTTGTCGGTGAACGCATCCATTCCCCAATTCCCCGCCGCCGAAGTCACCGCCGACGCGCTCGCGAAGAATGCGGCATCAAACCGGGGTTGCCGCGCGTACTTGATCGCCTCGTTTCGATAGAGCACGCAGTCCTGAACGTGATGTCCGAGGCCCCGCAATGTCTTTGTCAGGCTCTGATCCGCCCGGTCCGAACGGAAGCGAACAACCCGGCTGCCGGGAGGCAGGGCTTTCGCGACGAGCTTCTGGAGAACCGCAACGCCATATTCGGATTCCGGAGCAGCATCGGGTATGATGCGATGGTCTCTGATACGAGCCGCTGTCATAGGGCCGCCGACGAGAATGCGGGGCAGGGTTCTGGCGTCCTGCCCGATCTTGTCCATGAGAGCGATGAGACTGTCCACAGCGGATGGCGAAGTCAGCACAATCCAATCGTACGCGGCAAGGTCAGCCATGATCTCAACCGCGGAATCTTCGGGTGTCAGCCGGATCATTGGACGCAAAACCGGGCGGCCACCGAAGGAGAGAACGGATCGGGCTGCGCGTTCCAAAAGGACGGAACTGCATGTCAGAAGTATTCGGGCGCCTTGGAATGCTCCCCATTGCCTGTAGATGAAGCGATCGGATGCCATGTCGCCCACAAGAAACAGGGCGGGGCTCTCCGCAAGTTCTTCCCGTTGCGCACGGGCATTCGCCCACTTCTGCAGAATGTCGTCAAGATGGCCCGCAACAATCCATTCATCGTCGCATCCGCTGTTGAAGACGAGGCTGGCGCACGTATGGGGACGCTGTCCGTTGCGCAGCAGATCGGCGACGGTTTCGGGCAGGGCCGATCGGGCCATGAACAAGGCCAGCGGCAGTCTCGATCGGGCCTCGGAGTCTATGGGGGCGAGTCCGCCTCCGGCCTTGCGAGGCGTCAGCGCCGAGAACCCGCGAGCCAGGCCACGTCTGGTCTGGAGCAGGCCCGTTCCGGTTGTAGCCGAGCAAAGACTGCTAATGCCCGGAACGACCCGATGAGGCAGGCGCAGATTGTCGAGAGTTTCGATCTCTTCGGCCAAGCGACCGAAGATGCCGGGGTCGCCGCCTTTGAGTCGAACGACCCGCAATCCGCGGCGGCAGTACCGGGCAAGAAGCGCGCATATGTCTTTCTGGCCGACGCTCTCTCTGCCGCCCCGCTTGCCGACAAAGATTCTTCTTGCCTCTTTGGGCAGCCATTCCAGGATGTCCGCATGAACAAGCGCATCGTGCAGGCATACGTCGCCATGTTCCAACTCCTGTTTTCCGGCCACCGTGCACAGGCCCGCCCCCCCTGGACCGGCGCCGACGAATACCACCGGCCTGACGAACAGACTGCGCAAGCGGGACATGATCGGGTCATGAGTCCGAAACGTCATCGCCAGACGGCCCTGGCCGTCTGGCGACGGCAGTTGTTGCAAGGGAATCCATTCCGTAATTCTGCCGGGAAGACCGAGCCGCAACAAGGCGGCGCCCGCCATGATGATGGCGTCGAAGGCTCCTTCGTCCAGTTGCCGCAGCCGATCCTCGATGTTTCCGCGTACGGGAAGGATTGTCGCCTGCGGGAAGCGTTGGCGGACGTAGATTGTTCGCCTGGCGCTGCTGACGCCAACTCGCAGAGGACGGGGCGCCATGTCCGAAGCCATGCCGGTCGGCAAAACGAGCGCATCCCGCGGATCCGAGCCGCCGGGCGTCCAGAACCAGTCCAGCCCTTCGGCGACCGGGTCAGGCAGATCCTTCGCGCTGTGGATCGCGCAGTCCACCGTCCCGTCCAGTACAGCTTGATCAAGATCGCGCGTGAAAAAATCCGGCGGACAGGTTTGGAGATCGGCCTGTCGATCGCGGTCGCCCGGCGAAGACATGGGCACAACTTCGGCAGATACTGTCGGCAGCCAGCGCGCGATCTCGGAAACGGCTTCCCGAGCCTGAACGAGAGCCAGCCGGCTACGGCGTGAACCGATTCTTAAGACTATGGGCAAGTCTTTCATATATATCCCGATGTTGTTCTGTTACGGCCCGCGCGCGAGCCAAAACCTGCGGCATGTCGATTTCATTTTCCCTACGCCACCGCTTCAAACCCTCGACAGTGATAAGCTGCACGTTCGACGCAGCCGTTATGACGCGGGGATCGACATTCCGGGGTACGCCGAAGTCGAGAACGGCAACCGGAGCGGTTCGCCGAATCAGCGCCGCGTGTTCGTGCCGAAGAATGTACGTGTCGGAAGATGTCGCGCAGATGATGATCGACGCGTTCTTGAGGCGTTCCGACAATTGGTCGAACCTGTATAGCGCAACCCGCACGCCGTCTTTCCCAGGGATCTCGGGAGGAACGGAGCGGTAGCACCAGTCGAACGACCATCCTGATTCGACCAGGCGCGCCGCAATAGCGCTGCCCAGCATGCCGGATCCGAGAAGCAACACACGTCCACCGGCATAGCGCTTGCGTTCGCCATCCATAAAACGGATGCAGGTATCCTCGATTTGCTCCGCGCCGAGATGGCCGCCGGTGGCGCCGCGTATTTCCTTGGATACGTGCAGAGCGCCGGAGACCCACTCCTTAATGACGCCTCCCGCCCATGCCGCCTGATCCGCCTGCAGGAGCGCATCCTTTGCCTGGGCCACAATATGATTCTCGCCCGGTGTTTGAGAATGGATTCCGGCCATGACCCGCGAGCTATGAGCAAAGGCATCGAATCCTCTCTTTATGTAGCACTGACCTTGCTCCAGCCGGTCCATGTTCAAGAGACGGGCAATCAGGGACGTCGTGGGGTCGTCGCCCGTTCCAATGGCCCACAGTTCGATGCGATTGCATGTTTGAAGGAAAAGGAATTCATGCACCCCGCGAACTTGTCGCAGCATTTCGCCCAGGCCTTCTCTTGCTGATTTGGAGAGACTATATCTCTCCAATACGTCAAGCGGGACCTGCTCGTGGCTCGTGCCCATGATGAAGGGCTCGGCGTTGTCGAGATCGTCGAGATGACGAGCCAACGCATCCCTGAGAATGCGAGAGCGACGGCAAGATCGTCCTCCGCTTGTCACCGACACGACCATGCCGTCCCGCCTGTAAGTCGCCGGGCTTACGAAATCTCCGTATGGCCAGTTGCCGTCAACGGCGCAGCACATCGCGCCCGCTTTCCGGGACGACTCAACGACCTGGCGATTGACTGCCGGATCGTCGGTTGCGGCAAAAACCAACGACGCCCCCCGTACATCGGCTTCCTTGAATGACGCCTGTTTCCAGATGACCCGCTTCTCACGGACAAGTTCCCGGAGGTCATCCGACAGGATCGGGCTGACGACTGTCACGCGGCCGCCTGCGTCGAGGGCGGTGCGCGCCTTGCGAGCGGCAACCTTGCCGCCGCCGACAATTAGAATCGCTTTTCCGTGAGCCAGCAGAGACAAAGGCAGCACGGCCCTCTCGATGCCGACCTGATTCCCGGCGACCTCGCTCTTTTTTCTCTTTTTTTTCTTTTCCACTGTTGACATAAGAGATCAAATATCATATCTTGAGTATTCCTATCAAGATAATAGTGTATATAAAATGAAACTATCTTCCAAGACAGATTGCGCTCTGCGAACGGTGCTTGATTTGGCCGTACACGGCAATGAAGGGGTTATTCGGACGAGCGTGATGGCGGAACGGCTCGACATTTCCCGTGACTATATGGCGCAAATTTTGAACATGCTCAAGGTGGCAGGCATAGTGAGAAGCAAGAGAGGTTTGGATGGAGGGTACATGCTGGCAAGGAACCCCGAGCAACTGACGGTGATGTCGATAGTGCAATTGACGGATCCCGCGCTTGCCGCCCTGCCGGAGCATCCTTCATCGCAAAACCGGACCCTGGAGCGGGCCGTGGTTGCCGATATGTGGGGTCGGATCACGGAACGGCTCAATGCGGAATTGGAAGCGATCACTATTCATGATATTTGCGATCAAGTCACGGCGATGGCCAACAGGGATGGAACGGATTATGCCATTTGATCCTGTCATGATGGTCGTGACACAGATGGAGGCACAAGGCGGATGAGCGAGATTTCATACGGCGAATTCGGATACGACGGGAACGGCCAGGCGGAGGATGTTCTCCGATGGGCTCTGGACACATACCATCCGAGGATCGCCATCGCGTGCAGTTTTCAGCATGCCGTGCTCATTGATATGGCGCTCAAGATCAGGCCGGACGCGCGGGTGTTCTCCATAGACACGGGCAGGTTGCCGGAAGACACCTACGAATGCGCCCGCGATATCGAGCGGCATTTCGGGATCAGGATCGAGTGGTTCTTTCCGCGTCACGAGGCGGTACAGGAGATGATGCGCAAGAGCGGGCCCCTCTCGTTTCGAGAAAGCCTGACGGCCCGTCGCGAGTGTTGCGCGATCCGCAAGGTGGAACCGCTGACCCGTGCGCTTTCCGAGTTGGACGCATGGATAACCGGGGTCAGGCGGGAACAGACCGCGACGCGAGCCGACGCCGACAAGATAGAGATCGACGAAGCCCACGGGGGTATCGTGAAGATCAATCCCCTCTCGGACTGGACCTACGACCGGATCAGGGCATACGTCAAGGAACACAGGCTGCCGTACAACACGCTTTTCGAGAAGGGGTATGCCTCGATCGGCTGCGCGTGCTGCACGCGGCCGGTGGGCCCGGGAGAGGATACAAGAGCGGGCCGATGGTGGTGGGAACAACCGGAACACAAGGAGTGCGGATTGCACGTGAGAAACTGGCAGATATGAGCGAGGCGGCTGGCATGCACATGGATACGAAACTGTTGCACGGCGGATACGCGCCGGAAGAGACAACGGGCGCTACGGCGCTGCCTGTCTTCCAGAGCACGTCGTTCGCATACAAATCGGCGGAAGAACTGGAAGCCGTTTTTGCCGGCCGGGATGCCGGTTTTGTGTACACCCGCATCAATAATCCGACGCTGGACCGGTTCGAACGGCGAATGACCGTTTTGGAGAACAGCCTCGCGTCGCTCTCCTGCGCCTCCGGCATGGCGGCCATCAGTACGACGGCGCTTGCGCTGGCGGGCGCAGGCGATGAAATCGTCTCCGGAAACAGCATCTTCGGCGGAACATACTCGCTGTTCGCTCACACGCTGGATCGGTACGGCATCAGAACTCGCTTTGTCGAGACAACCGACGTGGAGTCGTACCGCAAAGCCGTCAACGAGCGGACGAAATTGATATTCGTCGAAACGATGGGGAATCCCAAGCTGGACGTCCCGAATATTCCGGCGATTGCCGCCGTGGCCAAGGAGCATGGGATTGTTCTCGTGGTTGACAACACGGTGACAACGCCCGTCCTGTGCAGGCCGAAGGAGCTTGGGGCGGACATTGTGATCCATTCTACCTCCAAGTATATCAACGGTCACGGCAATGCGGTCGGCGGTATAATCGTTGATTGCGGCGCTTTCGACTGGTCTAGCCCGAGGTACGGCCATCTCAGGCCGTATTACGACCGGGTCCGCCAATTCGCGTTCGTCGCCAGCCTGCGGAACCGGTTCCATCGCGACCTGGGAGGCTGCTTTTCTCCGTTCAGCGCGTTTCTGATGTCTATCGGCATCGAGTCCCTGGCGGTGCGGATGGAGCGACACTGCTCCAATGCCCTGCGGGTTGCGGAGACGATTGCCCGGGATGAAAGGATTCAGGACGTACGATACCCCGGACTGGACAATCATCCGGACCATGCCACGGCCACCCGACAGTTCGGGCGGCAGTACGGGGCTCTCCTGACACTGAGACTGGGCGCCAAGGAGAGATGCTTCAAATTCATTAACGCTTTGAACCATGCGCAGAACCTGGTGAATCTGGGTGACGCCAAGACGCTGGTGGTACACCCGGCATCGACGTTCTGTCGAGACGCCAACGAGGAGGAACGAAAAGCCATGGGGGTGACGGACGATCTGGTCCGCTTTTCCATCGGCATCGAACATGTTGACGATATTCTGGAGGATATCGATCA
>SLMC01000373.1 GCA_007133745.1 Kiritimatiellia bacterium | reverse complement strand
GACCCGAGCGTCCCAAACCGGCCAAGGCATTTCACAGGATCGGGAGTTGTGCGACAGACTGCGCATGGCGATTATCGATTCCCATAGTTCGCTGGCCGCTTCTCAAGATACGCCTTCAATCCTTCACTTGCATCGTCGGTTGCGAAGAGGAACGCTTGCGCGAAGCGCATGCGCTGCTGACCGAATGGCTGGCGACCGAGCCGAACCGCAAGGAGCTGTGGGCGTTTCTGGCCAATATTCGGCTGGCTCTCGACAACACCGACGGGGCGCTGGTCGCGTTGGAATCGGCCCGCCGCCTGAACCGTGCCGACGCCGACATGCTAGCCACTCTGGGCGACCTGTACATGAATCGCGAGCAATACGAAGACGCCATGGCCCGCTATGCGGAATCGTTTTCAGGCGACGACCTGCCCGTGGATCGGTTGCTGCGGGCCGCCCGCGCCTATGCCGGCGCCGACCGACTTGCCGAAGCCGAACGGCTGCTTACCACACTGGAGACCCGACGCAAGACGGCCAAACTTCGACTGTCTGCGGAACAGCGTCGCGAACAGCGCCGCATTCAGGCCGATCTCGCCCTCTTGCGCGACGATGTTGCCACAGCCATTCGTATCGGGATCGACTTGCTGACGGAATCGCCCATGGACGCGCCCGCGCTGATGATGATGGGCGAAGCGTACCAGCGCGCCGACGAACCGGAAAAGGCGGTCATCGCCTACGAGCGGGCCGCCCGCCTGCCCGGCCATGAAGCGCCGGCCCTGATCCGCCATGCGCAAATCGAGATCGAGCGGGAACGCTACGGCAAGGCAGCCGAGCTGCTGGAAGCCGCCCAGCGATTCGACCCGCAACCGCATGTCGCCCGCTATCTCGAACAGGTCAAACGTTTGGCCAACTGACCGTGGACGGAAACGCTACAGAATAAGAATGAATTATGGCAACCGCACCGGTTGTGAATTAATTTCTACGCGAACACTTGGCACACTTGTTGACGAGCGCATCGCGACCTTATCGCGACGGCCTCCAGTTCGGCGTCTTTCGGTCCAATTGACGAGTGCGATAGGCGGGCGTCGTGATAATTAGAAGCCCGTTGACAACGCTGTATCGGGCAATATGCGCCCCGTCAGCCGTCTGCCAATGCCGGTGCCCCGGCGTTCCGGGCAAGGCCGTCCATTCGCCTGTTCCCGCATGACGCGCGAGAATTCCGGCGATTTCACGGTCGGTCATGGCCTCGAACGGCGCCTTGCGGTAGGCCATCATGGCGGCCTTGTCGGCCGCGAACTCGACCCGCACGTATTGGCCGTCGCTACGGTACACCGCGATGCCTTGAGGCTTGTTGACAGAAACGGGTTTGCCGTAACGTTTCTGAATCTGCTCCTGGCTTTCGCCTAGCCGCGCCTGCGCCCAAGGCGTCAGCGCGAGGGATACGCACGAAATCAAGGCTATAGTTCTTGCGTTCATTGTCTGTCCTCCCCGTTGTGAATTCATTTCAAAACAACATTCGAATAAACACCCTAGCGCAACCGGCGACAGTCCGCAACCCCAAAAAATGATGAACATTGGATGCCAATGAAAAACCCTTGCCTTTCCATCCGCCTTGCGCTACGGTTCCCAGCATCATGACACATACCGAACACAACCGTGAAACACTGATGCATCTGCAGCCTCGCCATGCGACGTTTGTCGGGGTCGATTCCGACGGCTGCGTTTTCGACACCATGGACCTCAAGCAGAAACAGTGTTTTCACGGAAACATTGTTTCTCAATGGGCTCTGGAACCCATCGAACACCTTGTTCGCGAAACGGCCGAATTCATCAATCTTCATTCGAAAAGCCGCGGCCGCAACCGGTTCCTGTGCCTGGTCGAAACCATGGATCGGCTACGCATCCGCCCCGAAGCGATGCAATCCGGCGTCCCGATCCCGGAATTCTCGGATTTGAAGGCTTTTATCGCGGCCGATGCCCCGCTCGGGCATCCGGCTCTGGAAACGGCCGCCCGCGAAACCGGCAGCGAAGAGTTGAGCGCCGTTCTGGCATGGAGCCTCAAAGTCAACGCGGACATCGAAGCCAAAGTCAAAAACGTGCCGCCTTTTCCCTGGGCGCGGGAGAGCCTGGAAAAAATCGCCGCGTCATCCGACGCCATTTGCGTTTCGCAAACGCCGCTGGAAGCCCTGATCCGCGAATGGGAGGAAAACAACCTGCTGCACATGGTGCGCATGATCGCCGGCCAGGAACTGGGAACCAAAACCGAACACATCGCTCTGGCCGCGGACGGCCGCTACGCGCCTGACAAGATTCTCATGATCGGCGACGCGCCAGGCGACCGGAAGGCGGCACAGGACAATCAGGCGCTGTTCTATCCTATTGTCCCCTCGCGCGAAGCGGAATCATGGGAACGGTTCTGCGAGGAAGCCTACGACAAATTTCTGGCCGGCACATACGCCGGCGCATACGAAAAATCATTAGTGGACGCATTCGATGCGGCGTTGCCCGAAACGGCGCCGTGGGAAACCAACCAGAACGCATAAGGAGCCCGGCATCATGACACACAGCCCCGTATCCGCTCGCAGATTGACTTGGACCGCCTGCCTGATTCTCGCGACCTCGCTCGCCTTCGGAACGCCTGCCGGCGCCGAAGCCGTGAAGGAGGAAGTCCAAATTCTTAAGAAGGCCAGCAAGGCCTTTACGGACGTCGCGCGCACAGCCATCCCCGCCGTGGTCTTCATTCATGTGGAAAAGACCATTGACGCGGGCGAAGGGGCTCGCCCTTTCAACGATCCTTACGGCCTGTTCGGCGACGAGTTTCTACAACGCTTTTTCGGTCAGCCGCCCCAGCAACGGCAGGCGCCGCGCCAGTTCAGAACGCAGGGACAAGGCTCGGGCTTCCTGATCACCGAAGACGGCTATATCCTCACCAACAACCATGTCGTGGGCGATGCCGACAAGATCATGGTGCGCCTGCAGGACGGACGTGAAATGGAAGCCCGCCGCGTTGGAACCGATCCTCGCTCGGAAGTGGCCGTGATCAAGATCGAGGGCGACGGCTTTCCCTTCTTGAAAATGGGCGACTCCGACGCGCTCGAAATCGGAGAATGGGTCATTGCCGTCGGCAATCCGTTCGGACTCAACGCCACCCTGACCGTCGGCGTGGTCAGCGCCAAAGGCCGCAGCAATATCGGCATTGCTGAATACGAAGATTTCATTCAAACCGACGCGGCCATCAACCCGGGCAATTCCGGCGGCCCGTTGCTGAACGTTGACAGCGAAGTGATCGGCATCAACACGGCCATTTTCAGCCGAAGCGGCGGGTACATGGGGATCGGATTCGCCATACCGGTCAACATGGTCAAGACAATCAAGGACCAGCTCGTGAAAACCGGCAAAGTCACGCGCGGGCATATCGGCATTGCCATTCGCGACATCAACGAAGATTTGGCCGACCAGTTCGGACTGGACAAGGCCGAAGGCATCCTGATCGATGCCGTTGTGGAAGGCTCCGCCGGCGAGAAGGCCGGATTGAATCACGGAGACATTATCCTGGAGGTCAACGGCAAAAGAGTCGAAAACGCCACCCTCTTCCGCAACATGGTGGCGGGCAACCCGCCCGGCACCGAATTCGCCCTGACGATTTTCAGGGACGGCAAGGAAACGGCGCTCGTCGTCACGACCGGCACGCTGGAAGACGAAACCGACACACGTGAAATAGCGCAGGAGCTGTTTGGGAAACTGGGCATGACGGTCCAGAATCTCACGCCGGAGATCGCCGCCCGACTCGGGTACGGAGAGGATGCCGGCGTCGTCATCGCGCAAGTCGAGCCCGGCGGGCAAGCGGCGCGCATCGGCATCCGGCCCGGCTATCTCGTGGAAAGCGTCGCCCGCCAAAAAGTCGTCACCGTCGATGCGTTTCTGGACGCCGTGCGCGAACACGCCTCGGGCGGACGCGTCATGCTGCGCATTCGGGGCGCGCGTTTCGCTCAATACGTGATCATGAGCATCGAATGACATCATGACCATTCCCGAACGGGTCGCGGCCAAACTCGACACGCTGCCGGACAAGCCCGGCTGTTATATGCTGCGCGACCGCCGCGGTCGCATCATCTACGTCGGTAAAGCCGTGTCGCTGCGCAAACGCGTCCGCTCCTATTTCCGGCCGTCCGCCTTGAGGCGCGCGGAGCCCAGACTTCGCAGCCTGATCCGCAGCGTGCAGGATATCGACACCCTCGTCGCGCGCAACGAGGCTGAAGCCCTTCTGACGGAAGGCCGCCTCATCAAGGAATACCGTCCGCGCTACAACGTGAGCTTTCGCGACGACAAGCAGTTTTTGCACCTGCGCATCGACCTGAAGGAACCCTTCCCTAAATTCGAGCTCTGCCGCTTCAAACGCAACGACGACGCGCGCTATTTCGGACCCTATGTCTCGTCCGCAACGGCCCGAGCCACGGTTGATTTTGTCGAGAAACGGTTCGGCATCCGGAAATGCGCGCCTAGCCGCCCCGACATCGACACGCACCGACATTGCATGAACGATATCGTCCGCCATTGTTTGGCGCCCTGTCTCGGTCGCCTTGAGCCCGGAGCCTATCGCGCGCAGGTCGAGGAAGCCTGCGCTTTTCTTGTCGGCCGACGGCCCGCCATCCTAGCGGACATACGAGAACGCATGCGCCAGGCGGCCGAGGCGCTGGATTTCGAGACCGCCGCCGCTTTGCGCGACGCCTATCTTCACCTTCAGGCGGCCATTCGGCAGCGAGCCCGTTTTATGGTGGCCTCTCCGGCGATGAAAGCGGAAGAGACACGGCAAGGGCTCCACGAGATCGGAGCCATTTTGGCGCTTGCGAAACCGCCTCGAATCATCGAAGGCTTCGATATTTCCACCATATCGGGAACCCATGCCGTCGCCGCCATGGTCTGTTTCGTGGACGGACGTCCGCGTCCTCAACGCTATCGGCGTTTCCGCATCCGAACCGTCGAAGGCAGCGACGACCCCGCCATGATGGCCGAAACCGTACGGCGCCGTTTCCGGGAAGCCGGAAACGACAGACTTTCCGAACCGGATCTCGTTCTGGTGGATGGCGGCATTGCGCAACTGCGCGCCGCCGCGCGCGAACTGCGCAAACTGCGGTTGGACCATATCCCTGTCGCAGGTCTGGCCAAGCGCCACGAGGAGCTGCATACGCTGAACTCCCCCACCCCTTTGCGGCTGCCCCGTGATTCGGCCGCATTGAAAATTCTGCAAAGCCTGCGCGACGAAGCTCACCGTTTCGCCATTGGCTATCATCGGACGCTTCGCCAGCGCGCCCTGCAGGATTCCGAGCTGGATCGCATTCCCGGCATCGGCCCCGCAAAAAAACAAGCGCTGCTCAAACGCTTCGGATCCGTCCGCCGCCTGCGGGACGCCGACGAAGACGACGTGGCCGCCACCCCGGGAATCGGGCGCAGCCTAGCCGCGGAAATCCGCACACGGTTGCGAGGAGGATCAGATTGATTATCTGCCTTCCGCCTTTTGGGGCTGGACATGGCCATTGCAATCGGGAAGAGTGGCGTGCGCTGACCCGAAGGCAAAGGCAACGCGCGCCGTTGGACACCGTTGGAAACATTCTGAAACACAGGCATCCATGAAACTGCTGATTGTCAAGCTAAGCTCGCTGGGAGATCTGTTCCACGCCCTGCCTGCCGTGAGCAATGTCAAGGCGAAGACCGGCGCCGAGATTCATTGGGTCGTCAACGCGCCATACGCGGAACTCGTTCGATGTTTCGATCCGGTCGACCGCGTTATCCCGTTCCAGCGCAACCGGGCGCTGGCCGCCATGCCGGCGCTGGTCCGAACATTGAGAAACGAGCGTTACGATATGGCGCTGGACATGCAGGGTTTGCTGAAAAGCGCCTGGATCGCCCGGCTGGCGCGCGCGAAAAAAACGATCGGCCCCTCCTTTCACCGCGAAGGCTCGCGTCTCTTCTACAACGCCATAGCCGGTCCGCGCAACAAGCAACGGCATGCCGTCGAGGAAAACATGGATTTCGTGGATTGGCTCGGACTGGAACGGATGCCGCCCGCCTTCCCGATCACGCTGCCCGGCAGTCCGATAGACGCCGCATCCCCGCGCATCGCCATGCTGCCCCTCTCGCGATGGCCCAGCAAGAACTGGCCGGCCGCAGCCTTCGCAAGCGTCGCCCGGCGTCTGAAAACGCTTAAAAATGCGTCCTTTTTCCTGCTTGGCGATACGGATGGCCAGGAGGCCTGCGCCGTTATCGAGCGCGCGCTCGACGGACAAGCGTCGAATTTGGCGGGGAAAACATCGCTAATGGAAACCGCTGCATTGCTCAAGAGCATGGACCTGCTAATCGCCAACGATTCCGGACCCGTCCATCTCGCCGCCGCGCTCGGCGTGCCCGCGCTGGTCGTTTTCGGATCCACCGATCCCGAACGCACGGGCCCCTACGGACCGGGTCACCGGGTTCTGAGAACAAAGCTCGACTGCCAACCCTGTTTCTCGAGAACCTGTCGCGGCCAAGGCCTGGCTTGCCTCCGCGGCATCACTCCCGAACACGTCGGCGAAGCGACGCTGAAGATGCTTACGGGTCGCTAGCAGAGCTGCCGCAGGATATGGCATGTTCTAAGAGGAAGACAAGCATCAACAAGGATTGCCGAGGACAAGATTTGGAGTGCGGCGACCTGGCGCCGCTTTTGTTGGCGGGACCTGGCCCGCCGAGGCTTGGATTGGCGAAGACGGAACCTGATCGGCCAATCGGGATTGCCGCGCGCCGGGTCGCGCGAAACGGAGCGGCGAGAGCTCGCCGCACTCCAAACCGGATGGCACACATCAAGCAACGGGCTGGGTCAGGAAATCAACTGCGAAGCAAAAATGGAGGCGCTACTGCCCCATCGGGGAAAACATAAAGAAAACGGCTAAATAAACCGCGTACAAAACCAGCAGAATCGCGCCTTTAACTCGATTGAGACTGTAGCCGATCCGCAGCAGAATCAGCATGACCGCGACAATGAGGAACATGGCGGGAAACATGAACCCGATTTCGCGGCGGCTCAGCGTCAGCGGATTGGCCAGCGCCGAGGCGCCGGCGACCCAGCATATATTCATGATGTCCGCGCCTAGAATATTGCCCACGGCCATGGCGCCCTCCCCCTTGCGCGCGGCGACCACGCAGGTGGCGACCTCCGGAATCGACGTGCCCAGCGCCACAAGAGTCATCGCGATGACCGCATCGGATATATTGAAGGATCGCGCAATGGACGAAGCCGACAACACAATAAACTCGCTGGCCAGAATGATCCCGGCCAGCCCCAACGCGAAGGTGGCGATCATCCGCCCTTTTCCCATAGCCTCGCCCGTATTAAGCGCCGCCTCCAGATCGGCGGTTTCCTTGAATTTTCCCTGCCGATGCTGCCGGAAAAGAATGGCCAAATATCCGGCAAACAGCGCCACAAGCACGGCGCCCTCCCATCGGTCGAGGGTGGAATCGAATGCCACGAACAGAAACAGCAGCGCCTGAACGAGTATCAGGAAAAGACCGGATGTCTTCAGAATGCGAGGATCCAGGGCGATGACCGACACGGTCAGCAGTCCGGCAAGCCCCAGCGCCAAACCGTCGTCGCAAATGACCGATCCCATGGCGTTGCCCAGGGCCATCTCGGGCTTGCCCTTGAGGGCGGACATCAGGGAAACGGACAGTTCCGGCGCCGTCGTGGCCAGGGAGACCAGCACAATGCCGATCACCAGTTTCGGAATACGCAAACGACGAGCCAAGCCTATGGATCCGTCCACGAAAAGACTGGCGGATCGGGCCAGAACAGCAAAGGACAGAATAATCGCGACCCAAGCCGCCCCTAGATGCCCTTCGATCAAGCCATGCACGGCGCTCATAACGCTAAAAATCGTCTCTTAAGGACAGTGTCGGCAGCAGACGCCGAGCCTCGGTTTCGAGATTGGGCCTCAACTGAACGGCTTTCCGAAGATATTCGATCGCCTTGTTCCGCGCGCTGTCCGTATCGCCCCCCGTTTCCAGGCAATAGATTGCGGCATTGAAGCTATGCTCGGCCTGATCGCGCAAACTCACTTGGCGATGATCGACATAGTGATCGATAAACCGGATCATTTGAGGCGCGCCCACTTCGGACCATGGTATCAGGGCGCCTTGCAGCCTGACCCCCTTGTCGGTGGCGCCCAGAACATCCTGCTTCGGGCGCAGCCATCCCCAGGAATAGGGCCGTCGATTCAGTTGCTGCACGATAAAGGCCTTCAGATCGGCCATACGACTGTACTGCTCAATCAACGTCTCGGCGGCAGCCCGGCCTTCCCGTGTTTCCAGATCGGTAAACTGTTTCTTGAACGCCTCGACAATGTCCTTGAATTGATGCTGTCTTGCCATCAATTGATTTTGCAGCCGTGCGCCGGATACGCTTTGCAGCTCGGCTTCCATTTTAGCCTTGTACAAACGTTCCTGCTCCTGCCGCTCGCGCGCTTCTCTCTGCATCCGATCCGCGTCCTCTTTCGCCTTGCGCTCGGCTTCGCGCGTGGCGACCACGTCCTGCTCGATGTCCAACACTTGGGTCAAAACTTTCTCGGCTTCCTTCAGCAGCGTTTGAATCGCCGTTTCCATCTCGCCTGCCGAACGCAGAAAATCCTTCATCTGAACCAAAAAACCCGAAGACATGGCCGAAGAATCTACATTGGCCATGCTGTTTTTAACCGCTGCCGCCGAAGCTTCAAGCGTCTCGACTCGCTCGGCGTAAGCGTCTATCCGGTCGACTGTTTCAAGCGTTTTTCTGGCCAACACCCTGATTTCCGGCTCGGACGGCGGAGGGGGCTCGTCCGGCTCCTCGTCGGCTTCGTCAAGCTCGTCCGCGATGTCATCCTCGGGCGGAGGCGGAGGCGGGGGTGGCGGCGCCTTCAGTCTTTCCGCCTGCATTTGGCGTCGGCGTTCCAGTTCCTCGCGCGTCGGTTCGCCGGCCGGCGGCGCGTCTCCCGCCCGACGCGCGGCGGCAGGCTCCCGCTGGGCGGCGGCGCCGGAATCCGCAACCGGCTTGGCCTCTGCCGGCTTTTCCTTCAGATCGGGTTTCGCCGGGCCAACCAAAGGCTCGCCCAGCACAACATAGACGGCATTGGTCGCCTGACGACGCATATCGGCGCCCTTGGCGATTAAATCCGTCAAGCCTTGAATCTGCCCCTGTATCTCGACCAGAACCTGATCGGCCTGCTGCCTATGGTCGGCAATTTCCACCCGCTCGCGCCGCTGCGCGATTTTCTCGTCGTGCCGATGCTTGACAAAAAAAGCAAGCCCGCCAACGCAAGCCAAAACAAACACAATCGCAAAAGCCCATTTGCCGCCTTTGGATTTTTTCTTCTTTCTGCGGCGCACCACAGGCTCGCCCGCGGCTTGCGGAGCGGCCACGCCCCCCGTGCTGCGCGTCTTGTATTCCGCCAATGGCGATGGCGACGTAGCCCCGCCCCTTTTATGCACAACGATTCTCGGCCCCGACTCCGAGGCGCCCGACCGTGCCGTGCGCGCGGTGCGCGCCGTTTTTCCGCGCGCGACAGGCTCATCGTCGCGCACGGCGGGGATCTGGCCCGACATTCGCTTCGGCACCATGATCCGACTGGTCTTCAACGGACCGCCCCGGCGCCCGCCGCCCAGCGATTTCACAATTTTCTTCAAATCGCCGATCAGCGAAGCATAGGTCGGATATCGCATGGACGGCTCCGCCTGAAGCATGCGCATCACAATGCGTTCAACCTGACGATCGATATGGGGCAACAAGGCGCTCAACGGTTTGGGCGGTCTTTGCAACCGGGCCTTGACCACTTCCATCGGGGTCTCGCCCTCGAACGGAGGTTGACCGGCCAATGCATGATACAGCGTGGCGCCCAGGCTGTAAATGTCCGAACGCGCATCCACGGTCTGTCGTTTGACCTTTTCCGGCGCAATATAGTAGGGCGTCCCCCATATTCCGCCTTCTACCGAGCTCTGCTTGGCAAAGCTCGCTATGCCAAAATCGACCAGCTTGGCTCGGCGCTTCTCGTCGAAAAGGATGTTTTCCGGCTTGATATCGCCATGAATCAGGCCGGCCTCGTCGGCAGCCATCAGCCCCTCGGAAATATCCAGCCCCACCTGCATCGCAATGACCGGACTCACCGGACAGCCGGGAT
>SLMC01000232.1 GCA_007133745.1 Kiritimatiellia bacterium | reverse complement strand
CTCGTGAACCGATTTCCTTACGGCGTTATTTTCCAAATCAAGTCCGGCATGCTGCGAATCATTGCCATTGCTAACCTGCATCGGCGACCGGACTACTGGAAAAACAGAGTTTGAGCAGAACGCTCACATTGAGGGTATTTGTCGCTAGCGCGCCAAAACCCTCAATGGTGCGTTCTCCGAAAGATACCCGATGACACATTATCTGCCATACTGCGAGAGCCACTTGAAGCAATTGATATCTGCCACGTCCGAGACGGGCGGCGCTTTTTGGCCGAGCGTGCTTGACGTGCGGACGGGGCGCTATCCAGACGGAGAACATGTTCCCCGACGCGTCTATCGACTGATTGGCGCCCCGCGGGGAAGTACCCTCTACTGGGATCAACCCATGGTCGCCTCGGCCTATGCGCTTTCGCAAGCGACCGGAGATCCTGAATATGCGCGGGCCGCCGACAACTACGTGGAGGCCTTTTTGTCTTGCTGTGTTGCGGAGAACGGCATGTTTCAATGGGGCAACCATATCTACTACGATGTTCGCGAACAGAGGGTTGCCTCATTCAACGGGGGACATCATGAACTTCGCCCCATTCTGCCGGCGTGGGATGTATTCTGGCGCCATGCTCCCGAGAAGCCCGGGTATTGGCCCCGGCGATTTGCCGATCCCTGGAAAACCGTTAACCGACTCCGCAAGACCAGGCATGCCAATCCTCCTCGACGTGGTCACGCATAACATCCGCAGACGTTTGCGCACTCTCGCGACGAAAACATTGCTTGTTGCAGGACTAAGATTGCTGTCCTGCGCTGCCGCAGTCCCGATGTTTGCGCCGATCGAGTTCCGCGATACCTTCGTCGCGCGTGACGAGGCGCTCGCCGGCGATGTGAAACAGGTCCAGCATGCGCCGGTTGCTGAAATCGAGATTTCTGCTGACGGCGTACACGGCGTAATGCGAAGGATCGCTTACGGGCCGGTCGCGGCCGAGCCAGGTCGATACCGACGAAATGGCTGCGCCGACCGCCAGTCCAACGCCCAAAGGCAGACACACCGTCCGAAAACGCTTGTCGGGCATGAAAATTCGGGCGACAATGCGGTAGTATTCGTCGATGGATGTTCGTTCGCTGTCCAGCACGTTCAGGGCCTGTCCCGCCGCCTCGGATCTCGTGGCAGCCAGGAAGCAAGCTTTTGCCACGTTCCGGACATGGGCCAGCGGCCAACGGTTGGCGCCGCGCCAGGGGCCGAAATGAACGATCGCAGGCGATGCGCGCAGGAAGGCCGCTACGCGCGCGGTCAAAGTCGGGTCGTCCGCGCCCCACACCTGGGCCGGCCGGATAATGGAAAACCGCTCCGGAGGCAGACCCGCGCGCACGATTGTTTCGGCCGCCGCTTTGGACACGGGATAGGGATTCCGGGGAAAGGGGGCGAGCGGAAGTGTTTCGTCCCCGCCGTGGTGATCGCGCAGTCCATAGACGTCGGTAGTGGAAAGCAATACCAGTCGGCCGACATTGTGCCGATGCGCAAGGGACACGAGGTGGCGGACAGGCTCCGTGTTCACGGCGTCAAAGATGCGGCGCGGGCCAATGTCCGTGGCCCGCGCTGCGCAGTGGACAATGGCATCGAGTCGGCCGTCGCCGGCCTTGGCGGCCGCGACAGCTTGTTCGAGACGGTTCGCGTCGCGGATGTCCGTGGACAGCCAGGCCATGCCGCTGGGCGAGCGCATCGGCGGCCGTCGATGGACTGTACCGTACACCCGCCAGTTACGGGCGACAAAGTCCTCGGCAACCGCGCCTCCAATGAAGCCGGCAGCGCCTGTGACCAGAACCGTACTCATGGCAGGACCCCGCAGGAACGGCCCGTCTCCGCGAAGATCGACAGCGCCGTGTCCATGTCGGCGCGCGAAAGCGTGCTCATGACGTTGATGCGCAAGCGGCATTCCTTGCGGCGCACGGCGGGATAGGTCACCAGGTTAGTCAAAACGCCGCGTTTTCGCAAGGCCGCATGAAACGAGGCCAGTCGCAGTTCGTCTCCGACAATGAGCGGGATGATGGCCGACTCGGATTCGCCTGTATTGAATCCGAGCCGATTCAGGCTGTCCTTGAGGTAGGCAATATTGCGCCATAGCGCGTCGCGGCCCGCACGATCGTCGCGGATCAGTCGCAAGACTTGCACAAGCCCTGCGGCGACCGGCGCCGGCAGACTGGTCGAGAAGAAGTATGTTCGGGCATAATAGCGCAGATAGCGAATCAGCGCGGCCGATCCGGCACAGTAGCCGCCGATCGCACCCGGCGCCTTGCTGAGCGTTCCGCACAGCAGATCGACGCGTTTCATGCATCCGAACCGTTCCGCCGTGCCGCGGCCCGTGGGGCCAACCACGCCAAGCCCGTGCGCATCGTCCACCATGACCCGTGCGCCGTAACGCGCGGCCAGTTCGACGATCCGGTCAAGCGGCGCGAGGTCGCCGTCCATGGAAAACACGCCATCGGTGACAATAAGCCGCCCTTTGCAGGCGGCGGGCAGCCGACGCAGCGTGCGTTCCAGATGCGCCATGT
>SLMC01000097.1 GCA_007133745.1 Kiritimatiellia bacterium | reverse complement strand
CCTCGGCGGATGTCGCCATCGAGGCTTTCGACGTTCCGTCCGCGCCCCGGCCCGGAGAACGCATGGTTCTGACGGCCTGGATCCGGACACCCCGACCCGGCGGCACACTGCCCTACCGCCTGACACGTAACGGCCACCCGCTTGCCGCCGGCGAACGAACCGTCTCCGGCGGACTGGAACGCATGCAATTCGTGGATACCGCCCCCGAATCCGGGGTTCTGCGCTATAGGCTGACTTTGGAACCGGCCCAGGACGATCCCAGCCCCGAAAACAATACGGCCCGAGCCCTGGCACGCGTGGACGAGGAGGCGCTGCCCGTTTTGTGTCTGTCCCCAAGTCCCAAATCCGGATTGGCCGGTCTGTTGCGACGAAGCGGAGTTCGCATCGTCGAACAACACCCCAAAGATTTCGACGGATCGCTCGCATCCCTTTCGGAATTCAGCGCCGTTCTGATCGAAAACACGCCCGCCGCCGACTTGGGACGCGCGAGCTTATTCGGGTTGGCCGCCTGGGTCCGCGAGTTGGGTGGCGGCATCATGAAAACAGGTGGACGTCAAGCCTACGGGACCGGCGGCTATTTCCAGTCGCCTCTGGACCCGATTCTGCCGGTATCGATGGAATTGCGACGCGAACACCGAAAATTTTCGCTGGCAGTCATGATCGTGCTGGACCGTTCGGGCAGTATGGCCATGCCGGCCGGAGGGGGCAGGTCGAAAATGGATTTGGCCAATCTCGGTTGCGTTCAGGTTCTGGACATGCTTTCCGAAGGCGATTCGATGGGCGTCCTGGCCGTGGATACCGCTGCGCATACGATCCTGCCGCTGAGCCCCCTCCTAAAAGCCCGCGCCGCCCGCAAATCCATTCTGAGCATTCGCTCGCAAGGCGGGGGCATCTTCGTCTATACCGGCTTGCGGGACGCCGCCGCAATGCTGACCCAAAGCGATGCCGGCGCCAAACATATCATTCTGTTCGCAGACGCCGCCGACGCCGAAGAACCGGGCGACTATATCGAGCTGCTGCGGCGCTGCCGCGAAGCGGGCATAACTTGCAGCGTGGTCGGACTCGGCACGAACCGGGACAGCGACGCCGATTTTCTGCGGGATGTCGCCGCCCGCGGCGGTGGCGACATCTATTTCACCGACCAGCCCGAAGAAATTCCGCGCATCTTTGCCCAGGACACCCTGGCCGTTACGCGTCAAGCCTTTATCGAGAAAACCACGCCCGTCGCGCCCGCGCCCGGATGGTCGATGCTGTCCGCTGTTCCGATCCGGAACGCGCCGCCTGTGGGCGGGTACAACCTGACCTATCTGCGGGCCGGGGCCACGGCGGCCGCGATAGCCGCGGATGAATACGAAGCGCCGCTGCTCGCCTTCTGGCAGGCGGGCGCGGGCCGGGCGCTCTGCTTCACAGCCGAAGCCGACGGCGCCGACGCCGGCCCGTTCGCCCAATGGCCGTCTGTCGGAGAATTCTACGCCACCTGCGCCCGATGGACCGCCGGCGAGGGTGAAGCCGGAGCGGATTTTGCCGTACGCCACCGAATCGAAAACGACATGTGGACGGTGGACCTGCATCTCGACCCCGACCAGCCTGCGCTGCTGGCCGCCGCCGTCCCCGAAGTCGCAACCTTGCGCGAGCGGCCCGGTCGCGAACCGGAATCCGGAACCACTCCGTTCCGATGGACGGCGCCCTATCGCCTGACAGCCCGCATTCCCTTGCAAGGCCCGGAAACGCTGCTGTCCGCCATCCGTATCACCGGGCGGCCGACCCTCTCGTTGCCGCCCGTCTGTCTGCCGTACAACCCCGAACATCGTCCGCGCGATTCGGCGGAAGGCCGCGCGATTCTGCAACGCATGGCCCGCGCCACCGGCGGCATCGAACGGATGGATTTGTCGGGCGCCTGGTCCACGCTGCGCACCGAACGCGCGCCGCGCGACCTGACCCCGCTCTTCGCGCTACTGGCTGCATTGATTTTTCTGACCGACATTTTCGACCGGCGCACCGGCTGGCTTTCCGGATTGAGTCGGCCCCGCGCCGTTGCAGCGGCCGGCGTTCATTCAAAGCCCGAGAATGCGATGCCGACCCGACCCCAGCCCCGCACAGCGACGCCCGACACACCCGTCGCGACGGACAAGGATGAAGGCGACGGGAAAAAGGATGGCACGGACCAGACGTTCGACCGGCTTCGCGAAGCGCAACGTCGCGCCCGACGCCGCCTGTCTCGATAGTCAAACCCTAAGCGGAGTTGAGAGGCTTTCGGATTTGCCAAGTGTTTTAACAAGGTTTTTGAACAGAAGGCAACGAAGGAACGGAGGCGGTTTTAGTGTTTCCATTGTTATTCAATCAATTAACTAAACTTCTTTAAAGCACAATACATTAAAGAACAACAATTTAAACCATGCTAATATATTAGTGATCAATGAATATAATTTGATATTAAGAATAAAAACGACAATGTATTTTAGCTAAAACCAGCCTCGAAGTTAAGAAAAGCCATGATATTTAATAATATGTCTAATATCGGTTTGAATACAATATATCAACGG
>SLMC01000350.1 GCA_007133745.1 Kiritimatiellia bacterium | reverse complement strand
GTCTTCCAGAGCTGTCACGGTTTTGGCCAGCGGACCGGCATGATGGATTTCCGACCACCGGAAAAACGTTTCCGGTTGCGCTTCGCGACCGAGATCTTCGGAAAGGATTTCAACCGCATGGCCCAATCGCGTTTCCAGGCTTTCTCTCAGGGTTTTCAGTTCGGCATCGGTAAAAACGTATTGCTGTTCCATGGCGCCGTCCGCGCTGATGGTGACCAGGAATTTCGGGAAGCGTCCTGTTTCCTTGTGGCGCAACTGAAGATAGCTGTCAAAATCGATGCCCTTCCGGGCCAGGCTGCGTCCGATATGTTCCATCTCGACCAGATCGTTCAGGACGGCGTTCAAGTCTTTTCCCTTGAAGACTTTTCCTGTGGAAGGACTGTCCGCCTCGACGTTGTTGGACCCGATTTCGAGGAGCTTGCGGGTCATCACGTCTTCCGAGTCCACGTATTCCTCGTGTTTTTTGCGGGTGATTTTATAGAGAGGAGGTTGAGCCAGGAAGATGTAGCCGCGTTCGACGAGTTGCGTCATTTGCCGGTAGAAAAACGTCAGGAGCAGGGTGCGGATATGGGCGCCGTCGACATCGGCGTCGGTCATGATGATGATTTTGCGGTAGCGTACCTTGTCGATATCGAAGTCGTCCTTGCCGATGCCGGCTCCGATGGCTGTGACCAGAGTTCGGATTTCGTTGTTGCTCAATATTTTGTCCAGGCGCGCCTTTTCCACGTTAAGCACTTTCCCGCGCAGCGGCAGGATGGCCTGGAACTCGCGGTTGCGGCCTTGCTTGGCCGAGCCGCCTGCGCTGTCGCCCTCGACAATGTAGAGTTCGCATTTTTCGGGATCGCGTTCGGAGCAGTCGGCCAGTTTGCCGGGCAGGGCGGCGGAATCGAGCGCGCCTTTGCGGCGGGTCAAATCTCGCGCCTTGCGGGCCGCCGCGCGCGCGCGGGCCGCCACCAGCCCTTTTTCCACGATTCGTTTGGCGACGGATGGGTTTTCCTCGAGAAAGGCGCCGAGATCCTCGTTGACCATCGACTCTACGATGCCTTGGACTTCGCTGTTGCCCAGTTTGGTTTTGGTTTGGCCCTCGAATTGGGGACGCGGTACCTTGACGCTGACAATGGCGGTCAACCCTTCGCGGATGTCTTCGCCGGACATGCTTTCCTTGTCGTCCTTGATCAGCTTGTTCTTTTTGGCGTAGGCGTTGACGGTTCGGGTCAGCGCCGAGCGGAACCCGCTGAGATGCGTGCCGCCTTCGATCGTGTTGATGTTGTTGCAATAGGAAAAAACGCTTTCGGTGTAGGCGTCGGTGTATTGCATCGCAATTTCGATCTGGATGCCGTCCTTCTCCTTGTCGAGCGAGATCGCTTTGGGATGCACCGGCGTCCTGGACGAGTTCAGATGATGAACGAATTCGACAATGCCGCCTTCGTAGAGAAACACTTCGGAGCGCGCGGGATCTTCCTGTTCCAGCTTGATTTCGACGCCCTTGTTGAGGAAAGCCAGCTCGCGAATGCGATTGGCGAGGATATCCCACTCGAATTGGGCGGTCGAGAAGATCGTGGCGTCCGGCATAAAGGTCACCTGGGTGCCGGTGCCTTTGGTTTGTCCGATGACTTCGAGTTTGGACGCGGTCTTTCCTTTTTCGAATCGCTGATGATAGACTTGGCCGTCGCGGCGGACTTCCACCTCGAACCATTCGCTCAAGGCGTTGACGCACGAGACGCCGACCCCGTGCAGGCCGCCGGAGACCTTGTAGCTGTCGTTGTCGAACTTGCCGCCTGCGTGCAGGGTGGTCAGCACCACTTCGACGGCCGGCTTCTTTTCCGTGGCGTGCATGTCCACCGGGATGCCGCGTCCGTCGTCATTGACGGTTACGGATCCGTCCAAATTGATGGAACATGATATTTTCGAGCAGTATCCGCCGAGCGCTTCGTCGATGCTGTTGTCGAGCACTTCGTAAACGCAGTGATGCAGGCCGCGCACGGAGGTGTCGCCAATGTACATGGCCGGTCGCAGGCGAACCGCTTCGATACCTTCCAGAACCGTTATTTGCGTGGCGTCGTATTTCTTGGGCGTAAGCGTTTCGGACATAGGTTTTCCTTTGGGCCTCCTGAAAAACAGCAAGATTTAGAACTATATTAAAGCCGGGGATAGGTCAAGCGAATTCGCAAAAAAAACGCTTGTGTTGATCGCGTTATGGCGCTATTTTTTTGATTGATCCTGAGTTCAGGGCGTTATGCCTGAAGACAAGGGGGAACAGGTTCGCTGCGTAACAGGCGCGATTCCCCTTTTCCCTGGGGAATCGCGTTTTTTTTTGCACCGTAGGGTGGACTTTCAGTCCGCCATCCGAAAGACCGACAGAATGTCGGTCCTACGATGATTCAGGATCAAACAAGGAGGGCGTCATGGAGGAACGGCTGGGTTTTGCGGGGATTGTGGTCGACGACCACGAGCGCAGCGGCGAGGCGATCAACCGGATATTGGCGGATCATGCGGCATTGATCGTGGCTCGGCTGGGCATTCCCAATATCGGGGAAAAGACGGCGGTCATTACATTGGTCGTGCGCGCGACGACCGACGCCATGGGCACATTGACCGGAAAACTGGGCATGCTCGACGGGGTGCAGGTCAAGTCCGCCCTGGGCCGGAAGGCGTGAGGGGGGGAAAGAAAGTCAGAGAAGGGCTGAGGGATGAAACCTGAAACTTGGAAAAGCGATTGTTTGTGAAAACAGGAGAAACACATGAAAAAGATGGCATGGATGGTTGCGTGGGGCGTGATTACGGGCGTTGCGGTTGGGAATGACATGCCGCTTCGGGACGAAAAGGGTGGCGCGTTGACGGCCGAGCCGATGGTGGTGACGGCCCGCGGCTACGAGACGGCGGCCGCATTGACGCCGGGCAGCATGGGTGTGGTGGATATGGACACGGCGGCGCTGTATCCGGCTGTGAGCGCATCGGATCTGTTGCGTTCGGTTTCAGGCGTATCCGCGGTCTCGGACGGCGCCTGGGGCTCGGAGGTCAACATACGGGGGTTGAGCCGCGAGTCGGTCGTGTTGTTGATCGACGGGGTACGCGTTAATACGGCGACGGATATCGGCGCCCGTTTCGGAACGGTGGACCCGATGGCCATCGAGCGTATCGAGGTGTTGAAGGGGCCGATTTCGGCTCTGTACGGTTCGGGCTCGATAGGGGGTGTCGTCAATATCGTCACGCGACAAGGCCGATTTGCCGAGCGTCCGGACGTTCGTGCGGGCTTTTCGGTGCGCGCGGGCGACAATCCTGCCGGGTACGACAGTTTTCTTCATGCGCGGATCGATGGCCCTCGGCATCATTGGTTTGCGAGCCAAAGCTGGCGCGATCGCGCCTCCTATACGGACGGGACAGGCCGCAAGGTCGAAAACAGCCAGTTTCAGGATCGCGAAAGCCGATTGCGCGGCGCGTGGCGCGCGGGCGAGGCGTGGACGTTCGATGCGAACCTTCAGCATTTCGAGGGCCGCGACATCGGCGTTCCGGGGTCGGGTGCGGCGCCGTTGCCGACGGTATCGACCGTGACCTATCCGCGCACGAGCCGCAGCATGGTCAAGCTTGGCGGCACGCTTGCGGGAGATGGCGACCTTTGGGACGAGTTTCGCGTGGACGTCTATTGGCAACGCATCGAGCGTCGGGTGCGGATTGACGGGCTGCCGCCGGCGAGCCCGGTGGAACGTCTGCATCCGCAGGCCGATCACGACACGATCGGCACGCTGTGGACAGGGCGGGGCGGCCGGGGCGCGCATGCCGTGACGCTGGGTGTCGACGCCTGGCAGCGCGCCATGACTTCGTCGCGCCGACGCGTGTTCAGGAGCGGGTCGGTTGCGCACGAGAAACCGTTGCCGGACGTGACTTATCTTTTGTCCGGGGTCTTTGCGGAAAACGTCTGGACCGTGTCGCCGCTGGCGACCCTCAGCATGGGCGGACGTTGGGATCGTATCCAGGTGGACAACGATCCGACGCCGCAATGGGAACGGCAGCGTCGCGAGGAATCCAGCTGGAACGCGCATCTGGGCGGGGTTGTGAACGTGTCCGAGCGCGCGCGGCTCAGGGCTGTGGCCGCCAGCGGCTATCGGGCCGCCAGTCTCGAGGAGCGCTACCAGTTTCTGGAGCTGGGCGCGGGCAGGGTCAAGCTGGGCGATCCCGATTTGAATCCCGAACGTTCGTTGTTTTTCGAAGCGGGCGCGGACGGGCTCGGCGAATCGGTGTCGATGGGCTGGACTGTGTTCGCGAACCGTTTGCGCGATCTGATTGGCGAACGGTTTGTGGACGAGAGCACGATCGTCAATGCGAACGTGGACGAGGCGCTGATCTGGGGCGCCGAATGGGATGCGGCCTGGATGCCGGTTCAGACCTGGACGCTGAGCATGCGCGCGGCTTATGCCGAAGGTCGGGATATGGACGCGCGGGCGCCCTTGCCGGGTATTCCGCCGTTGAGTGGCGCGGTCGCCTTGGACTACGCCGCCGCGCGTCGCTATCGGGGGCGGGCGGAGGCGGTTTTCGCGGCCGACCAGCGGAAAACGCCCGATGGCGTGGCCGATGCCGACGGCTGGGCGACCGCCAACGCGAGCGTGAGCCGTCGGCTCTCGCCCGGCGGCGCGAACGGCGATGTGACCTTGACAGTCAACAACATCTTCGACAGCGCCTATCGCGACTACTTGAGCACCTATCGCGGCGCGCATTACATGGAACCCGGTCGTTCCGTCACGGTGCAGGTTCGTTTCGATCTCTAGCCCTGAAATAACTTCGTTTATTCAACTGGAGGGACGACCTCCGTGTCGTCCGCTGAACAATCGACAGAGCGCGAGGACCAGAAGCGTATTGACGACGGCGTAATAGTGCAGGGCCATATTGGGGACGAAGATGACGATGGCGACGCTGGCGACGGTTCCGACGATGCCGCCGCGCAGCACGCCGCGCGCCGTCATGCGTCCGGGAAACCAGCCGGCGACGACGATGGCCAGCAAAGGGGCGCCGAGCCCGTTGACCGCTTTGTTCGCGATTTCGAAAATCGTGCCCAGTTGACCGGCGAAACAGGCGGCGATCACGGCCGGGACGCCAATGAGCAGCGTCATGAGCCAGGGCCGCGTTTTACGCAGGGCGGGGACATCCGTTGTCAAGGCCGTTACGCAGGAATGCAGGCCGGAATCCACGCTGGACATGGTCGAGGCGAAAAGCCCCGCCACCAGCAGTCCGCGAACGCCTGAGGGCAGGGCCTGCACGAAACGGATCAGGCGCGCCACGCCGGACGCCCCGTCCGGGAGCGCCGTGCCGTCCGCGATGCCGGCCACGCGGGCGAGCAGGCCCACGAAGACCAGGCCGACCAGCGCCAGCAGCGCCAGAACGATGTTCAGCGCGAATCCTTTTTGAGCGTCGCGTACGGAGCGCGCGGCCATGTAGCGCTGCACGACCATTTGGTCGGCGCCGTACCGGGTCAGAAACGCCGTCAGGGTTCCGATCAAGGCGCTCCACAACGTGATGCGAACGCGGGGATCGGGCGAGAAGAGAGCGGAATCGAAAGGGACGAACGGTTGTAGCGCGCCTTGATCGGCCGCGAGAGAGAAGAGGGCGCGGACCCCCCCGATGCGGTCGAGCGCAATGACAATGGCCAGCAGCAATCCGCCGCACAGCACAAAGAATTGCAGGATGTCGGTCCAAACCACGGCGTGGAATCCGCCCAGGGCGGTGTACAGGATCGCTATGACGCCCGCCAGCAGGATCAGCGCGACGACGGGCAGGCCGGTGATGCCCGCAAGGAACCGGGCTGTCGCATAGAGGACGATGGCCACCCAGGCCAGGCGCCAGAGAACAAACAGCGCGCTGGCCAGACGCCGCACGGCGCTGTTGAAGCGCTGTTCCAAAAACGCGTAGGCGCTGGCGGACCGATGCGCATGGAAGAAAGGGATCACGTGACGCATGACGGGAATGGCGATCAGAGGAAAGGCCGGCAGGGCCATGATCACGTAGAGTCCGTATTGCGCGACCTCGCCGGAGAAGGCCATGAAGTTGATGGCGCTGAACAGCGTGGCCGCAACGGAGAAGCCGACGGGAAACCAGCGCAAGGTCCGGCCGGCGAGATGGAAGTCGGCCGGCTTTCCGCCGAGCCGCAGTCTAACGGCCAGTCCCAGCCCCGTGACAGCGACTAGATATGCGGCAATGACAAGCGAGTCGATTCGGTTCATAGTTGCAGAAGAATCCATCCGCTCAGGAGCAGAACGATCCCTCCCAGGACGGGCATAATGACGTCGAGCCGGACGCGATGCTTCCGGCCTTGAGCGGCAAACATCCACTCGACAAGGCGGGATCCCGAGATGGCCAGAAATCCGATGGCCATGAGAGCGACGGCCAAGCCGAGGCTGAAACTGATCATGCAGATCAGGGTTAGGAAAGGGGTGCCGACGCTCAAAATGATCAGGACCGTCACAATCGCCGCAGGGCAAGGCACGAGGCCGCCGGTAGCGCCGATGGCCATCACATCGCGCATGGAAGACGGCGCGCTGGCGGACGCGGGGCGTCGCTTAGGCGCATGGGAATGCCGGTGAAATCCCCAGTGCGTATGCGTTTCCGCTTCCGGTTCGTTCGGGTCCGGCTTCGGGGCGTCGTCGGCCACCAGCCGGATCAGGCCGATGCGGATTTGGTTGACGCCGACCAGTAGAATGATGATCGCGCCCAGCGGCTGAAGCCAGGGCGGGTATTCGAAGCGGTCTTGCAGCCGATAGGCGGCCCCGGCCAGAATCAGGACAATGGCCGTATGGGTCAATGTGACCAGAACGCCCATGACGATCGCGTGGGAATAGCGCGCGCGCGCGCCGATCAGTGTGGCGGTAACCACCGTTTTGCCGTGACCGGGGATGAACGCGTGGATCGCTCCCCAGGCGAAGCAGAGCAGGATGGCCAGAGTCCAGGACACTCGGCTTATGGGCGGTTTGAACAGGTCGTGCAAGGTCTGGCGCATCTGCTCCTGCCATATTTCGATTCTGGATTCGCCACTGCCCGCGCGAGGCATGCGCTGTACGGCCAAGACACTCGCGTCACGGGGGTCGGCTTCCGTGCCGGTTTGCTCGATCTTTCCTTCTATGAAGGCGTCCAGATCGGGAACAGGTCCGCTATAGGGGCCGAGAACGCAGATGAAGCGGGCGCGGGTCACGGCGGGCACTTGATCGACATCCTCGATGATCGGCGTGATATCGGGCGGGCGAGGAACCTCTTTTTTGGTTGGAACATCGGACGCCAGCATGCTCAGCGGTTCCATGACCGGGCCGGTCACGATTTTCGAGCTAAGATAATCGATGCGGATCAACGAACGCACTTCGACTCCGATCGGATGGATGGGACCGTTTTTGATAGGGGCGGGCCAGGGCGTTCTCATCAGCCAGCGAATGCGCAAGGTGTCTTCGCCGTCCACGCCTTTGGCGATATAGCTTTGAGTGTTCGCTTCGATGTCGTCGTCGGGGAATTCGGGCGGAAGCACGAGGCGTCTGCCCTCGAAATAGACATGCGTCTCGAAGCGATTGAGATAAACGTTTTTCGCCTGGCGAATGTAGTTCAGCGTTTCCGACCGGTCCAGAACGCCGTCGCGGTTGGTGTCGTGGCGGGCACGGATGGCGGCGGTCGGCAGTTCGGCGAAATGCGTGTCTAAATCGATCTCGACGCCCTCGGGCGTAGGGGTGACGACAATGTAATGATCCACCCCGATTTTTCCGAACGCGTGCCCGAGAACCGTAGCGGGAAGCAGCAACGTCGAGCAGGCCAGACATCCCGCTTGAATCCAGGCTCTGATGGTCGGTGTCATGGAAGTCTTTCGTCGAGAATGAAGTAATGGGAACGGGTCGAGGCGGTGGGTTCGATGCGACGGACAATACCGGCGTCGCAAAGATCTTGAAGATATTTGGTGGCGGTGTTGGCCGAGATGCCCATGATCTGAACAATTTCGCCGCGCGTCAGCTTTTTGTGTTCTTCGAACAGCGCCTTGAGCCGATCGAGCCGACGCAGCATGGATTTTCCCGTTTTAATGCGTTGCGCAGGCCGGGGATTGGACGCTGCGTCGGCGTCGTCGGTCTGCGAAGGCGGCGTGACTGCGGCGTTGCCGGGCGGCCGGTCTGTCTGGTGCGCGGCCGGCGGACGGTGCGGCCGCAGTTCGTCCTTTGGCGTGTTCCGGAAGGTGTTCCGCAGTTTCGCGTCCAAGTCTTCCAGGCCGTAAGTCAGCTTATCCGAATGCATCAGGCGCATGCGCTCGATCACGTTTTTGAGTTCGCGCACATTGCCGGGCCAATCGTAGGCGCGCAAAGCGTCGCGCAATTCCTTGGTCAGCGTGGCGTGTATGCCGATCCGCCGGCCGGAATCCAGAAAATGACGGGCGAGCAGCGGAATGTCCGCCCGGCGTTCCCGCAGGGGCTGTATGTGGATAAGCAGGCGCTGCAAACGGAAGAACAAATCCTTTCTGAAATGCTTTTCGGCAGCCAACTCTTCCAAATCGACATTGGTGGCGGCAATGATGCGACAATGAATTTGTCTTGTTTTCGAGCTGCCGACCGCGCGAATTTCGCCGGTTTCCAGAACCCGGAGCAGCGTGGCCTGGAGCCGGGGCGAAATGTCGCCGATTTCGTCCAGCAGGATCGTGCCGTGGCCTGTTTCCTCGAACAGGCCTTTGGCTGCTTTTTCGGCGCCGGTAAACGCGCCGCGTTCGTGACCGAACAGCTCGGATTCCAGAAGCGTTTCGGTCAGCGATCCGCAATTGACCGGGGTAAACGGATAAGTGCGGCGCCGACTGCATTCGTGCAGGGCGCGGGCCACCAGATCTTTGCCGGTGCCGGTTTCGCCTGTGACGAGCACGGGCGCGTCGATGTCGGCAAAGCGCGTAATCGTTTCCCGAATGGCTGAGATGGCCGTGCTGCTGCCCAGAATCATGGCCATGCCGGGCGGAGATACGTTGGCTGCATCGTGGGGGAAGGGCATGGGCCGGACAAGGTCGCCGCACATCGGATCCGCATGGTCGGCCGCCGTCGGTTTCATCATAAGCTTGGCCGCTTCCTGGGTCAGCCAGAGCACATTGCCTTCCTCCAGCTCGCAGGCCAGTTTCATCTCGAAATCCAGGCGCGGTTTCGCCTTGAACCGATGGGTTGCTTCCAGCAGACGCGCGAAACGCTGAACGGCCTCCTTGCGCTCGCTCAGCAGCAATTGGGCGCGCGCGAAGAAAAAATCGTCCAGATAATGGCTGTTGCCGCGCGCCTCGCGCGCCCTGAGGATGCGAATGGCGCTGTCGGCGTTTCCCGCCGCCAGCTCCGCCCGGATCAGACTGTAGGACTCGAAGCCGGTTCCCAAAATGGATCCGCGCATTTTTTGGGCTTCCATTCTGGCCAGACGCAACGCTTCCTTTTTGTCCTTCAATATCAGGGAATAGGCGATGCGGGCCGCATGCGGAATCTCGTTCGCCTTTTTAGCGCCCGGCAGCATTTCGGGGCTGATCCCCCCTTGCATCAGCTTGAGGATCGCCTGACCGTTCCGCAGCGCCAGGACTTCCATGCCGCCCAGTCGCTTTCTCTCCGAGACAATGGACGGCAACTGGCTCGTGGCATTCTCCACATTGCCGCGCTCCACATGGTCGATGAATTGGACAAGCTGAACCCGGCATAACGGGAAACGTTCATTGCATTGCCAGGTCATTTCGTTGATCGTGTCTCCGAAATCCATGCCGCGACCCTGTTGCGCCAGCAGAAAAGCCTTTTCCCATAAATAGAATTTGCGGCGCGGAGAAAACGCGGGCAGCAAATCCAGAATGTCCTGGACGGTTTTCTCGCGCAAACCCTGATTCCCCGTCGTGTCGGCCACAATGCTCTCTACCATCATGGCGTGGGCCCGGACTTCGGGATGGGTTTGTTCGGACACCAGCGCCTGAGCACGATGCAAAAAGGACTGAGCCTCGCTCGGCCGCCCTATGCGACACGAAAGCTCGGCCCAGGCGCCGAGCATAAGAATCAACAGCTCGGGATCGGATTTCTGCAGAGAAACTTGCTGGGCTGCCTGAATGGCCTCCATGGCCAGACGTTTGCCGTTCAGGCACTCGAGAATGCCCAGCAGCGCACGCGCCACCGGGCTCAGCAGGGCGGCGGGACTGTTTTGCAGTATCGCAATCAACGGGATGTCCGTCGTCGCGAAGCGCCCTACGATGGGATCGCGTCGTTTTTCGTTCGTGCCCGAGTCGGCAGATGTCATCGTCTAT
>SLMC01000451.1 GCA_007133745.1 Kiritimatiellia bacterium | reverse complement strand
TTCGGGCGTTGGCGGGGTTGACGGCGCTGGAGGCCATGCGTCAGCCTCTGTTTCTTTTGCTGACAGCCTCGTGCGTGGCGGCAACGGCGCTGGCGCCGCTGGCGCTCATGCATCAGTTCGGCGAGGAGGGGCGTCTGGCTCGCGATGGCGGGTTAGCCTTTCATTTCGTTTTCGGCCTGTTTGTCGCGGGCTATACGGCCTGCGTTTCGCTGTCGCGCGAGATGCGCCATGGCACGGCGGCGGCGGTGTTAAGCAAGCCGGTCGGGCGCGTCATGTTCTTTCTTGCAAAATTCGCCGGGATCGCCTGCGTGGTGATCGCTTTTTCCTTTTGCGCGACGTTGGCCACGCTGATGGCCGAACGTGTTGCGGAACGGTTTGTGCAGGAGCCCGGCTTTACGGGATTCGTAACCGATACGCGGCTGGGCGCCATGCTGGCGGTTTCGCCTTTAGTCGCGTTTCTTGTTGCCGGTCTCGTCCATTGGCGGCGCGGTCGGCCTTTCGAGTCCACGGCGTTCGGCATGCTGACGGTGTGCCTGATGGCAACGGTTGTTATGGCATGCCTGTTCGACCGGCGCGGACAATGGGCGCCGGCCGATCCGCTTTTTCAGTTTGCGATTGTGCCCGCCAGTGTGCTGATCACGCTGGCGCTGTTGACCTTGGCCGCTCTGGCCCTGGCCCTGTCCACAAGACTGGGCGTGACGCCGACCTTGACGCTATTGAGCGCGCTGTTTCTTTTGGGCCTGATGTCGGACCATGGGTTCGGAGCGCGCGCGGCCGGAAACCCCCTGTTCGGGGCGCTCTATCGGCTGTTGCCGAACTGGCAGCATTTCTGGATGTCGGATGCGTTAAGCGAAGGCGGATCGATTTCCGTCGGATACGGAGTGCAGGCGGCGATTTATGGCGCGCTCTATGTCGCGGGCGTTCTTTGCCTGGGCGGGGCGAGCTTTTACGGCGCGGATGTTGAATCGCGAGGATGATTATGGACTCGAGCGCAGCGATCGAAACAGTCGATCTGGTCAAGGTGTTCCGGGATTTCTGGAGACGGCCCAAGGTGCGTGCCGTGGACGGGCTCGGATTGTCGGTGCGGCAAGGCGAGATTTTCGGGCTGCTAGGCCCGAACGGCTCCGGCAAGAGCACGACCATCAAGATGCTGCTGGGCCTTTTGCATGCGAGCTCCGGCTCCATTCGCGTGCTGGGCCGGACGCCGCGCGACGTGGCGGTCAAAAAACGCATCGGCTATCTGCCGGAAGAAACGTATCTGTACAATTATCTGACCCCCCGCGAAACGCTCGATTTCTACGCCAAGCTGTTCGATTTGGATGCGTCCGAGCGACGGCGGCGCATCGATCAGCTTCTGGACATGGTCGGGCTCGCGCATGCGGTGCATCGGCGCGTCGGCGAATTCTCGAAGGGCATGGCTCGTCGCATCGGTCTGGCGCAGGCGCTGGTGAACGATCCGCAACTGATCATTCTGGACGAACCGACATCGGGGCTGGACCCCATCGGCTGTCGCCAAGTCAAGGATTTGATGCTGGCTCTGGCTCGACGCGGCAAAACCATTCTGCTCTCGTCCCATCTGCTGGCGGATGTCGAGGACGTATGCGATCGCGTGGCGATTCTGTATAACGGCCGCATACGCGCGCACGGCTCTGTCAAGACGCTGCTGCAAAAGCAGGACAGCATGTGCCTGACCCTGCCCGTGCTCGAGCCCAAGGCCATGACCGCTCTTTTGAAAGCCGTTCGCAAAATCGCCGGCGCCGAACCCGACGTGCATTGTCCGACCATGGACCTCGAACAGTTTTTCCTGAATGTGGTGGCCGAAGCCCATCGCGCCGCGCCGTTCCGTTCAGGAGCGTCGCTGTCCGATCAACTGGCCGGTTTTCTGACACGCGAGGGATCCGACCGCAACCAAGGAGCCGGGCGTCCATGATTCGTTCCACTCTGGCGATAGCGGGGCTCTCGCTGCGCTCGGCGATACGCTCCAAACTGGTGATCTGTCTGGTTGTCGTGCTGGCGGCCGGCCTGATCGCGGTTCCTTGGGTCGTGCGCGCCGACGGCACCCTGACCGGTCGGATCAAGGTCGGCTTGGTTTACAGCCTGGGTTTTGCCGCCGTTGTGCTGGCTTTGACCACCCTGTGGGCCGCCTGCCGTCTGATCGCCGACGAGATCGACGGCCGTCAGATTCATCAGCTCGTGGTCAAGCCGGTGCGTCGGTTCCAGGTGTGGCTAGGGAAATGGCTGGGGCTTCTGGCGCTGAACGCCGTTCTGCTGGGATGTGTCGGCCTGTTCGTTTACGGTTCGGTCCTTTGGCGCATGCGAACGGATCCGGCCCCGGCCCCTGAAAAATCGGAGGTGCGCAATACCGTGCTGACCGCCCGCACAAGCCTTGCGCCGCGCGACGAGCTGACAAGCGACACGGTACACGCGGCTCTCGACCGGCTCGTACGGGACGGCCAAATTCCCGAAGACGCCCCTCACGACGAAGCCTATACGAGAGTCCGGCGTTCCATGCAGCGAGCGCGTTCGACGGCGCAGCCGGGCGAATCCATCCGCTGGGTGTTCGATTTGCCGCCCGACTGGCTGCGCGCCTTCAAGCGGTCGGGGGCGACATCGGCGACGCTTCAGTTCCATTTGTCGCAGCACGCATTGGATCGGAAACCGATCACGGGCCGCTGGTTTGTCGGCTCCGAGCAGGAGCCACGTCTTTATTCCGTGTCTGTGCGCAATCATATGGAGCGGACGCATCGCCTTGTCGTGCCGCTGGCGCCCGAATCGATCGGGGAGGGGCCGATTGTCGTCGAATTTGTCAATGGCGACGCCGATGTTTCGCATCGGGCGGTTTTTCGCTTGGACCGCAACATCGAACTGCTCTTTCGTGAAGGCGGGTTTGGCGGCAATCTGACGCGGGCCCTGATTATTCTGTTCTGCAAGATCGCGGCGCTTGCGGCCTTGGGCTTGTGCGTCAGCGCCATGTTCTCCTTTCCCGTGGCCTCCTTTTCCGCTGTCTCGGCGATGATCATGGCCTTGCTGGTGCATTATCTGGCGGCGACCTCGGCTCACGCCGGCGGATGCGGGCACGATCATGGCCATGGCGACGACGGGTCGGGATGGTTTTTGCATGCGGGCGAGAGCGTCGGCAAGGCGCTGGCGCTGGCGATGGAACCGGTGATGCGCGTCAAGACGCTGGAACCGTTGGCGGACGGGCTCTTAATCGGACGCCGCGAAACGGGTCGGGCAGTCGTGCTCATGCTGATTCTTTATCCGGGTCTGTTCGGGCTGGCCGCAGGCGCCGTCCTGAACGCGCGAGAATTGGGCCTGCCCGGCAGAGCGGGGTAGGAGCTAGGAGTTAGGAGCTAGAGCCCGTCCGAAAAGGTATAAGGATATCAATATCCAATAATCAACAAGGAATATCCAACCGAACTGTCTCGTCCTGATATAGATTGTCACTGATGACAGATCGACAACGGCAGGGATCGCTGAAGTTTACGGCAAAGGTGACGATGGAGTTTGAATCGGTGGTGTTTACGAGGCAGTTTGCGTCGGAGGAAGAGGCATGGCGATCTCGTCTGTTCCGTAAACTTTGCCGTCAACTGCATCGAAACTAACTCCATCGTCATCTTTGCCGAGAACTGCTTCGATTGCGCTGTGCGAAGCGAGTCGGCCAACTGTTGGCGACAAAGAGGTGACAAACGGAGACCAGGGCGTGACAGTAAGAATACACATAGGGCCCTGTTTGCCGCGGAACGTTTCAATTGGTCATTGGATATTCCTTGTTGGTTGTTGGATATTCAGTTAGGTTTATCGTTTTCAGCAGTCAAGACCCTTTTCGGATGGGGTCGAGCTAGGGGCTAGGAGCTAACCCCTAACACCTAATCCCTAACCCCTAACCCCTTTTGGGTTGCGGGCGCAGTCCGCGTTGAGATAAGGCAAAAGGCATGCGCGAACAACACTCTATAGTTTTAGCTTTGGGCGCCGGACTGGTCTGTCTGTGGCTGGCGGGCGGACGGCACGACGCGTTGCGGGCCGACCGCATGCGAACATCTCATGCGACGATCGAAACCCTGGATCATGCGCCGCCGCTGCTGACCTTGATTACGGTGGCGATGGGCGGGTTCCGCGGGGTCGTCGCCGACATTCTCTGGCTCAGGCTTTCGCATCTTCAGGACGCCGGCGAATATTTCGAGATGGTGCAACTGGCCGACTGGATCAGCAAAATGCAGCCGCACTCGGCAGAAATATGGGAGTTTCACGCGTGGAACATGGCCTATAACGTGAGCGTGATTATGCCGGACCCCGAAGACCGATGGCGCTGGGTATGGCACGGAATCAGCCTCTTGCGCGACGAAGGCATTGTGTACAATCCCGGCTCTCCTCGGCTTTACCACCAGTTGGCCTGGGTCTTTTTTCACAAGATCGGCAAAACGGCCGATACAGCGCACGAACATTATCGGCAGCGCCTGGCCGAAAAAACTTTGGCGGTCTTGGGGTCGGCGCAGCCCGACTACGATGTCCTTTCGGCATCGCCCGAACGGGTTCGTCGTTTGCGCGAGACGCTGCGTATGGATGTCGGGTTCATGCGCGAGACGGATGCGCGCTACGGGCCTTTGGATTGGACACGACCCGAAAGCCATGCCGTGTACTGGGCCGAATTAGGCCGCCGCCGCAATCCGGACAAGGATGTCTCCTGGTGCGAGCGGATCATTGTGCAGTCCTTGCAAGCCATGGCCGAACAGGATGCGGCGCATTCCGAGCCCGCCGCCGAGGCCACGGAAAAAGACGACCGCCCCCTGTCAGCGCCCGTCCCGGCGCCCGCCGCCGTTTTGCGATGAAATGCGGTCGGTACGGCTTGACATGGCATAGCTTTAGCAACGCCTGTCATGACACGCCGTAGCTGTTTCACGAAAGCGGAAGCCCGCCCGAAAAAAATTGTCATAAACGCTTGCAATTTCCCGTAGCTCCCCGTACAACCTGTTTTTGCTATCAATAAATCCCCATGTTTTTGACCATGAAAAATGCAGTCCATAATTTTGCGTCGGGCACCCCCTTTGGCGCAGAACTTGCACACACACACACACACACACACACTCTCTCTCTCTCTCTCTCTCAAGGTCTATCAAGGAGGCCGCTGAATGAATGTGCGCCTCCGCTTTCTTTCCGGTCCGTTTGAAGGTCAGTCCCTGGACGTTGCCGAAACCGTCGTTCTCGGTCGCCAACCCGCCTTCGGCATTGCCGTGGCCGATCCCGCTGTATCGTCCGAACACTGCCGTATCATCGTTCGCGACGGCGCTGTCGTTCTCGAAGACCTCGACTCCACCAACGGCACTGAACTGAACGGCAGCCCGCTTTCCGCGCCCGCCGTCCTGGCGTCAGGCTCGCAAATCCAAATCGGCGACACCCGCATCGCCGTGGAATTCTCCGACACCGAACCCGTCCCGAATCGCACTGTTGACCCGAGCCCTCGCTCTACCATTCCGGCCCAACGCACTGCCATTCCGAGCCCCCTCTCTGTCATTCCGAGCTTGCCGAGGAATCTCGCCGAAGGCGCGCCCGCACCTCCCCGCACCAAAATCAAACAACCCGCCTCCTCCCCGATTCCGCTTTCCCCGTCGGACTTGTCGGACAAGTCCGACTTGTCCGACAAAAACAGCGCTCCCTCCGCCTCCGCCCCGCCGCAACCCGCGCCCCCTCTTCAACCTTCACCCATCAACTCTAAACCAGCGCCCCGACGCTCCATTTTCATCCTTCATCCTTCAGCCTTCATCCTTTCTTTTCTCGCCCTCATCCTCGCCGCCCTGTTCCTGCGCGGCTGCGGCACCGGCACACCCGCCGCCCGCAACATGCTCGATCCCGCCGCGCAAGCCGCCACCCACCGCCAGTTTTTGGCCGAAGGCGTCACGCTGACCATTCACGAACCCGCCGGACTCGACCGCCACGCCGAGCCCGTCACCAGCGGCGTACCCCTGCCCGAAGGCGCCGTCCCCGATCCCGCCCGGCTTGTGCTGCTCGCCAATGCCGACGGCCTGCCTGCCGCGCCGGGCACGGCGCAGGCAGGCCAACCCGTGCCCTGCCAGTTCGTCGTCCAGTCGCGCTGGCCAGACGGCAGCGCCAAATGGGTGCTGCTCGACTTCCAAGCCACCATCGCCTCCAACGCCGTCGCCCGTTACACCCTTTCCCCCAACGGCCCCGCTTCACCCACGCCCGACCGCCCCGTGACCATCGTTCAGGAAACCGAGACGGCACTGGTCCTCGACAACGAACGCCTGCGTCTGACCTTCGACAAGAACCGGCCCGGCCTGATCCACGGCATAACCCTCGACGGCGAACCGCTGGTCAATGCCGACCGCCCCGTCGGAACCACGCTCGTCAACGCCGACGATACCGTATATCGCGCCTCCGCGCCCGACCGCTTCGAGATAGAGCATCGCGGCCCCATGCGCACCGTCGTGCGGATCGGCGGTCATTTCGTCTCCGAATCCGGCCAGACCATTCACGGCGGCAAAGTCGGCTACGACCTGCGTGTCAGCGTCTATGCCGGCCAGCCCTGGCTCGGACTCGACTTCACCCTGCGCAACGACGGCTGGTACGGCTACCGCAACGAAAGCCAGCGCCGCCGCCCCCGTCCCCGTCAGTGGCTCTATCTGAAAAGCCTGTCGCTCGGCATTCCCGTTCGGACCGAACCGGACTTTCAACCGGAAGCCATGCTGGCCGGGAAGAGCTTTCCGGTGGAACCGGGAGTCCGTTCGGACATTACGCAGTGGTACAAATATCCGTATCGGGATTTCAGGGAAAGATCGGGGGTCGCCACGGTGTTCGGAACGACCAATGTCGCACCCCATACCCTGCTCTCCGGCTTGGCCAGGCGGAATCGCGGCTTCTATTCCGTCTGGACGACCAACGGTGTCATGACACTGGGCCCCCAACACGTCGAAGGCCAGGCCGATCTGCGTTTGGGACCCGCCAGACGTCTGCGCATGGTCAACCTGAGATTTCGCGAAAACTTTCCGCGCGGTTTTTCCGCTGTTCGTTCTTCCGATCCGGCCGAACCGGTTGTCTTCTCTCTGGACATGTTCCCGGCGGGAGGCTGGTATCCGGACTTGGTGGAAGCGTTTCAGGCCGGAACCTACCAGTTCGAGGGCGGGCGCCGCAAAACGGCCACGCTCCTGTTCGGGCTCGATACCGACGACGGATCCGCCCTTCGTCTCGGCAGTCTGGAACGGCCGCTTCGGGCCATCGCCCCGGTCGCCTGGTATCGCGACACAGGAACCGTGTTTCCCCTCTCGGAACCCGGCAGGCTACCCGACGCCGCCGACGGGCCGACCGCCGAATCGTTCGAACGCTACGACCGGACGCAGCGGGCCAAAGTCGTTCGGGAAGCCGGGGATCCGGCCGGCCCTTCCGGCCATCCGAGCGGCCGGGATTTCGGGCTCGTCTCCATCCCCTGCCTTCCCGAAATCCACCCCGAAGTCTTCGCCGGCTGGATGCACTATGGCGACCTGGTCTGGAGTCACGGCTATGCCTCCCTCCATTACGACTGGCCATACTCGATGCTCGTTCACTGGCTGAGGCTGGGCGATCCAGAATTCCTGGACGTGGCCGACGCCATGGCTCGGCACCGCTACGACATCGACCAGTACCATGTCGAGGATACCGCCACATGGCTCGGCGGATTCCAGCGTTTCGAGAAAGGCGAACATGGCTATCTCGAACGGCAGATACCGAACAATACCCGCTGGGAAATCAACGCCGCGCCCAGCCACACTTGGAACCGCGGCCCGCTTCTGCACTGGGCGCTCACAGGCGACCCGCGCAGCCTCGACGCCGCCGAACAGAACGGACGCGCCTACCGCCGCTTCTTCTACAATCAGCACAAGCTTCACGAAAAAGAAACCCTGCCCTGGCGCCAAATTCGCGTACCCGGCTGGGCCATCGAGAACTGGCTCGCCCTCTACGAATACACCGGCAAGCCCGAATACCTCGAATGGGCCAACGAACTCTTCGACAAATCGCTCCTGGCCATGGAACAGGAAAACGGCGGCATCGGCCATATCCTCCCGAAAGGCCGCCAGGACGCCCAGCAGGTTTCATACATGATCGAACCGGTCGTCCGCCTGCACCATCACACCGGTCGCCACGACATCGCCGAATTCCTGCGCCGCGTGCTCGACTGGCAGCGCGAAGCCGGTTCCATCCGGGGCGTCGAGAAGGATGGCATCTACTACCCGACACTCTGGCGCGAAAACTGGTACGAACACATTCCGGAATTCGGAGACCAGGTCGGATTCGACGCCACGCTCTACTTCAGCCTCCAGTTCGCCGACGGCTATGCCTGGCTGCATCGGATTTTCGGACGGCAGGAAGACCTCGCCTTTGCCGGCAACCTGTTCCGCAACGTGGTCTTCTATCACTACAAAATCGCCGTGAGCCGCGAGGAACGCGCCCCGCTCGGCTACCATTTCCTGGGGCGGATCGCCGGGTTCACCCCGAAATTTCACGCGTTTACCGGACGGTACGGCATGCTCTATCTGCACACCGAGACCGGCCCGTAGAAAAGGAAACGTTCGGGGTTGACTGGACACAACAGAAAACCGTACAAACACCAAACACAGGAGACAGCGCCGCATGAAAAGACGTTGGACAGCATGGTACACAGGTTTACTCGTATTGGCCGCAACCGCTGCCTTTGCGGACGAAGCCAATTTGCCCGAGATGACAGCCTGTTCCGGACATGGAGAGACCCGAGCAGGCAACGTCGGCATAGGCGACCCCATTGCGGTTTCCGTGAAAATTAAAGCCGGAAACAGGCCTTGGGAGCCGGTGCCCGAAAACGCCCTGGAGTTGGCGGAGACCCGCTATGTCTGCGTCGGCGAGGACATTCAATTCGAGGTCGTCGCATCCGACAAGGACGATCACGTTTGCCTGTCAGTCACTACGGCGTTCGACAATTACATCAAGAGAACCGCCTTGCGCATGACCGTGAGTTCCGACGACGAGGCCCAATACGCCGGCGCCGCCTTCGACCTGGACACGCAGGATGTGGACAGGATGATGATAAGGACTTGGCAAAATACCTGGCGCGTTCCCGAATCGGCGGCCGGACGGCGCTTGACTTTTCGCCTGTCCGGTCAAGTCGAAGACTGGGGCTGCGATGCGTATACGAAGAGTCCCAAAGGCCGGGTTCGGCGCGACCACACAAACAGCAAGGACCCCGACCGCGACATGGGTTTCTTCGCCGTCGAGGTAACCGTCCTTAAAGTCAAAATTGATCATGATAATTTCAAAATTTGCCGTGGAATGCCTGGCGATTACACGATCAATCTCACTTCCGACAGTTGGACGGGCGGAGGAGACGATGATACAGACTGGGCTACGGGCAGCATAATCGGGGGCAAAAAAAGCGCAGGTTCTTTCTCTTTCACGCCAGCCAAGCAAGGTGCTGGCGGTGACGTGGTGAATACTGCTGTAACAGCCTCTGCAGCCCGCCTTCCAACGTGCAGCGACAGCGTTCTGGTAACACTCTATCGTGATCATTGGGCGCCAAGAGCTACAGCCACGATCAACGTGAACCCAGGACTGGAAACCGATGATGTCAAGGCGGCGGCTAATCTAGACAAAGTCGTCGACACCCTCGTTGCGCAGCTCGACGAGATTGAAAAAACGATCCGGCAAAATATTCCGAAGAATGAACCAGATAAAGCGGACAAAAGCGGTTGGTTCACCGCTTGGAAAAAATGGAATCCAACTAAAACTTTTGCCGAGTTCGTTGAGCACTGGGTTGCGAGCAAGCTGAACGAAGTTGCGGATGCAATAGCGAATGCTAAAAAGGAAGCGCCAGTCCAAGTAGACTTGTTTTGCGGAGCCATAGCAAAAGAAGTTAACCAGAAGCTGAACACCGCAGTAATGGTGCAAGCTGACTACGAGTACTGGTGCGGGGAGTTTGATCCAGCCACTGACGGGAAAGGATGGACAGCGGTGACAGTCTGTGATCCCGATATAGAGGCGATTAACGCAGGCGTGAAATTCGGAGTTGATGGACTGTCCATCACAGTCGAGCCTCTTGGAGTTGGAGCAAGCATTAATGTCCAAGGTTATGTAGAGTTTGAAACCTCTGCCACATTGGAGCCTAAAGGGATTCCCGAGCAACTTCAACCTGGCAATGTACCCGCCGCGACTTCCAGAGTCAAAATGCAGTTGAAGGTAAAAGCCTCTATTGCAGCCGTTCAAACCGCCTTGATGACATTTTCGCCGTCAGGGGGGG
>SLMC01000309.1 GCA_007133745.1 Kiritimatiellia bacterium | reverse complement strand
TGCGGAGATTCGCGTGTACGAGTAGGTGTAAGAGTAAGTGTTCCTTCGGCTTTGCCCGACTTCTTACCCTCCGACCCTTTTCGGATACCGTCTAGTTAAGCTGGTCCTCAACGCATCGTACGCCTGGAGTCGGCCGTCCTCGGCCGTTTTTTTTACCGGCGGGGACCGCGGCTCCAGCCGAGGTTGTCCGAAACAGGCTTTAACTAAGCGCCATGAGGGCCTGGCCATTTGGGCCGGCCCTTGAGATTAGGGCGAAAGATTAAGGCGCTAGGACGTCAGCCAATCGGGAATGTAGCGTTTCTCCGCCCGAAACAGATCCCCGGCCATTTTCCTGATTTCGGAGGGCGAGCAAACGGCGGCCGACAGCGGATCCAGCATCATGGCATGAACGATCGATTCGCGATCCTTGTTCAACACGCCCTGTACGCATAGCTCGAACACCGCCATGTTGCTTCGGCACAGCGCCGCCACCTGCTCCGGCAAAGGCCCGAAACAGGTCGGCGCATACCCGCGCTTGTCCACCAGCGTCGCAACCTCCACCACGCCCGTATGCGGCAGATTCGGAATCAGCCCCGTGTTCGGCACCGACGCGTACACCGTCTTCGGCCGATCCAGACAATGCGCTTCCACAATGTCCGAAGCATACTCGTGTCCGCGCTTGAACGGCGGCAGCGCCTGGCGGCCCGACGCCCAATCGCGCCGCTTCTTGTCGGTATCCTTGCGCCAGCCCGGCCATTCCCGCGCGTAAAATCCGCTGCCGCCCAGATATTTTTCCCGGCAATGCCGCTTGATCAAATCCTTGCGCTTGCGGTAATAGGGCACGTATTCCGAAAAATGGCCGCTCGATTCCGTGACGAAATAGCCGAACTCTTTCATCATCTCCAAACGTACCGGATCCTGCTCGTATATCGCCTTGCGTTTCATCGCCTCGCGCAATCGGGGATACATGTCCCGCCCCTTGTGCTCGAGCCGCGTAAACCACGCCATGTGATTGATGCCGCCACACGTCCACACCAGTTCCTCGTATGGAATATCCAGAAACCGCGCCAGCTTCTTGGACGTACCCTGCACGGAATGGCACAGGCCGACAAACGGCTGATCGGTAAAGCGCGTCGCGCCCAGGGTCATGATCGACATCGGGTTCGTATAGTTCATGATCAAAGCCTTCGGACAATAGCGACGCGCATCGGCCAAAATGTCCAAAAACACCGGCAAGGTCCGCAACGCCTTCATGACGCCGCCCGGCCCGATCGTGTCGCCAATGCACTGATCGATCCCGTACTTCAAAGGGATATCGTTGTCGTAGCGCACGCAACGCGTTCCCGAGACCTCGATCGTACTGATCAGATAATCCGTCTTTTTCAGCGCAACCGCCCGATCCGTCGACGCCTCCACCCGCCAACGTTTTTTGCCCATGGCCTCCAATACCTTGTTCATCAGCCGAACGTTAACCTCCAATCGCGCCTTGTCCACATCGACCAGGCTGATCACACCGGCATCCAACCCCTCGATCAGCAGAATATCCGTGAACAACGGATACGTAAACCCGCTCCCCGCTCCCAGCAACGTAATCTTGACCATGCGTCCCTCCTTTATTTTAACATTTTGTGTTGACAAAATATTAACTGAACACAACATTATTGCTTAGTGTATTTTTATTCAATAGAAATATATTGATATTATTTAACAATATGTGATTTATGATTTTGTGGTCTACAGTCTTTCATACTTTGCGACCGATCGCTTCATTGCCGCGTTTGAGGATGGTGGCGAAGGAGACGGTCGACTCTGCGGACTACCGGCATAGCGGCCGGTATCGGCAAAGCGAACAGCACAGCATTTTCAAGATAACGCTAAAGGGGGAAGGCGTTTTCCGGGATGCGAGCGGCGAACACCGGGTGACGGCGGGCAGCGGTTTTCTAGTGGAAATTAGCGACCCTGATACCGCCTATTATTATCCGTCCGACGCGACCGAGCCCTGGACGTTTTTCTATGCCGCCTTTGACGGACAAAGCGCAACGGCCATGGTGCGCGACATGACAGCTCGGTACGGGCCCGTCTATCAACTGGCGGAAACGCATCCGGCTTTGCAGCGCGTCATGGACTTTCGTGGCGAACGCGACCGTGCGCAACGGTCCGTTACGCCATTCCAGGGCGCGTACGCCGTTTGGAATCTGCTCGGCGCGCTGGCGGCAAGCAAGGAAACAAGCGACGAGCCCCGTGACCTGCCCTTGCTGATTCGGAAAGCGCAGACAAAAGTTGCGGAACATCTGGATCGCAACCTGAACGCCTCCGAGCTGGCCGGTCTGCTTTCGGTATCGCGCGAACATCTGAGCCGTCGGTTCAAGGAGGAAACCGGCATGACGCCGCATGTCTACATCGTGCGCGAAAAAATGCTGTACGCCTGTCGGCTGTTGAAAGATACCGATCTGTCGCTCAAGGAGATCGCCGGTCGGCTGGGCTACTGCGAAGCGGCCCACTTCAGCCGCACCTTTCGGCGCGTGCTGGACATGACGCCTAGCCGATTTCGCGAAGCCGGTTCGATTCCCTTGGGTTGACCAG
>SLMC01000076.1 GCA_007133745.1 Kiritimatiellia bacterium | reverse complement strand
GCCCTTGTTGTTCTACATCGTTCCCGTAGCGGATAGCCCGAATCTTGCAACACGCCTTGCGGCGTTGACTACAAACGTTCGCAGTCAAGCCCGTAAGGGCTGTGCTTTGCGTCCGTCGCATTCATCCGGCGGATCCGGAAAATGTGTAAAACAACGAGGGCAACGCCCCAGGCTTTGTTGCATAACCCCTTCGGGGTTCGATCCATAAAAGGCCACTTCAAATAGCCAAACTCCAGAACCCTTTCGGGTTGACACCCACACACTCACGCGCCCACTCACTCACAAACAATCACGTCTGATCCATCAATACGGGCAGGCTGATTTTTCTTTTTTCGGCAGGACGGCGTGGTTGAGGCGCTACGCCCCCACGATCTTGACGAGAACCCGTTTCTTGCGCTTGCCGTCGAATTCCCCGTAAAAGATGCGTTCCCAGGGACCCAGGTCGAGTTTGCCGTCCGTCACCGCCACGACAACTTCGCGGCCCATCACCGTGCGCTTCAGATGCGCATCGGCATTGTCCTCGAATCCGTTGTGCGCATACTGGCTGTGCGGCTTTTCCGGCGCCAGTTTCTCGAGCCAGGTCTCGAAATCGGCATGCAATCCGGACTCGTTGTCGTTGACGAATACCGAGGCGGTAATATGCATGGCGTTCACCAGCGCCAGCCCCTCGCGGATGCCGCTTTCCGCCAAACACGCCTCCACATCCGGCGTGATATGGATCAACTGCCGCCGATGCTCCGTATTGAACCATAACTCTTTACGATAGGACAGCATAGGTTCCCTCCTTTTTTTCAGTTGCATCTTTCAATCCTTTTCGCATATTCTGTCAAGACTGTGCAAGCAAGTTTTCCCGAGGCGCTAAACCATGCCGAAAACCCGCACATACCTGAGCACGGGCATTCCGGACCTGGATCATGTCTTCCGCGGATTCATGCCGGGCGACAATATCGTCTGGCAAGTGGGCGACATACCCTCCTACGCCCGTTTTGTCGAGCCTTTCGTCCGCTACGCGTTGCGGCATGGCCAAAAAATCGCTTATTTCCGTTTCGCCAATCACGAGCCGCTTCTGTCCGAGGCGGAAGGGGTGTCGGTTCATGCCCTGAGCCCGGAAAAAGGATTTGAGCCGTTTATCGCCGATGTGCACCGAATCATCAACGAAACAGGCCGCGGCGGCGTTTATGTCTTCGATTGCCTCTCGGAACTCGCGCCCGGCTGGTGCAGCGACCGGATGCTCGGCAACTTCTTCATGCTCACCTGTCCACGCCTTTACGACCGCGCCGCCATCGCCTATTTCGCCATCATGCGCAACCGTCACTCCTTTCACGCCATGCGCCCCATCGCCCATACCACCCAGGTGCTGGCGGACGTGTACCGGCACAAGGACAAGACCTATGTCCAGCCGCTGAAGGTGCAATACCGGCATTCGCCCACCATGTACATGCTGCACGCCTGGGAAGCCAACAACATGTTTACGCCCGTCCGGCAAAGCTGCGTCATTACCGACGTGCTCAAGGGCGAACCGTGGTCGCGCCTGGAATCCGCAAACTATATGCTCGGCTACTGGAGCAAAACCTTCAGCGAAGCCGAACAGCTTCAGTCCGATCTGGACCGCGGACAAATTCCGTCCGGCTCCGAAAACGACCTTTTCGCCAAGATTCTGCGCATGCTGATTTCCCGCGACCATGCCGTACTGCGGCTTGCGGAAAAGAATTTTACGCTGCGCGATCTGCTCGATATTCGCGTTCGCATGATTGGCACGGGCATGATCGGCGGGAAATCCGTCGGCATGCTACTGGCCCGCGCCATGCTCCGCTCGGCGGACGCGCCCCGCTGGCAAACGATTCTCGAAGACCACGACTCTTTTTTCATCGGAGCTGACGTATTCTACACCTATCTGGTTCAGAACGGGTGCTGGTGGACCATGCGCCAGTACAAGGGCGATCGGCAAGTCGACGACGAGACCGAAACCATTCGCCGCCGCATTCTGGCCGGCGACTTTCCCGAATACATTGTCAAGCAGTTTTCCGACATGCTCGACTATTTTGGGCAATCGCCGATCATTGTGCGATCCAGCAGCCTGCTGGAAGACAGTTTCGGCCATGCCTTCGCGGGAAAATACGAAAGCGTTTTTTGCGCCAATCAGGGCGGATCGCACAAACGGCTGGAGGATTTTCTCTTTGCGGTGCGCACGGTCTACGCCAGCGTCATGGGCGAAGACGCCCTCGCCTACCGCGCGCAACGGAATCTGGCCGATCACGACGAGCAGATGGGCCTGCTGGTGCAACGGGTCTCCGGATCCGCCTACGGCAGCCTGTTCTATCCTCAGGCGGCAGGCGTCGGCTTCTCCTACAACCCCTATGTCTGGCACGACTCCATCGATCCCGAGTCCGGCATGCTACGCATCGTTTTCGGAGTGGGCACGCGGGCGGTCGACCGCTCGGACGACGATTACACCCGCATCGTCGCCCTGAACGCACCCGACAAGCGGCCCGAAGGCAACCGCGAGGAAGCCCGCAAATATTCGCAGCGCCGCGTGGATGTGCTCGATCTGGAAGGCAATCGCCTGACATCGAAAATGTTCGACGATATCCTCGACCAGCGTGCCGCCGAAATCCCCATGGACATGTTTGCCACCCGCGACCGGGAACAGGCGCGCCTGGCCGCCGCGCACGGATTGCCCGCCGGAGGCCGTGTTTTGTCCTTCGAAAAACTGCTCAAGGAGACCGCGTTTGTCGAGGATATGCGCGCCATGCTGGCCACATTGCGGGCCGCCTACCGGCATCATGTGGACATCGAGTTCACGCTCAATTTCTTCGACCCGAACCGGTACCGGATCAACCTGGTTCAATGTCGGCCCCTCGAAGCCGAAAGTTCGGCCGCCATCGCCGAGCCGCCCGCGAACATCGCGGAAGAAGACACGCTGATTCGCATGCAAAACTCGATCGTCGGCACCAGCCGCGACATCGATCTGGACTGGATCGTCTATGTCGTGCCCGACCTGTACGCCGATCTTTCCGTGAACGACCGTCATGCCGTCGCGCACCTTATCGGCGAAACGCTTCGGCGCGCCGAACTGAAAGAAGGCCGCGTTTTTCTGGCCGGACCCGGACGCTGGGGCACCACCACACCCGCGTTGGGCATTCCGGTCTCGTTCTCGGACATCAGTTCCGTCGCCGTGCTGTGCGAAATCGTAACCATGCGCGACGGTTTGATCCCCGACGTATCGCTGGGCACCCATTTCTTCAACGAACTGGTCGAGAACGACCTGCTCTACCTGGCCATCACGCCCGAAAAGCCGGGCAACCGGCTCGACAACGCCTTCTTCGAGAACAGCGGTGTTTCCGACCTCGAACCGTACGGAATCAAACCGTCGCCGGTCTCCGATGCCGTGCGGCTGATTCGCGTCAAGGACCTTCCCGGCGGCGGCGCTGTCCGGCTGCATGCCGACATGTTCACACAACGAGCCATGCTGTATAAGCGAAAGGGCGAGAAGACAGGGTGCAGGTTGCCGACAGAAAACGGGGCCATAGCAGCTGGCGCTTAAGGCGGCTTGCAGCCCGCAACCCAATTTCTTTTTAACTACGAAATACGCCAAATACGCGAAAGTTTATCATGCGGAGAACCTTGTTTTCGCGCTTTTCGCGTGTTTCGTAGTTTATCTCTTAAAAAGATACCTCGAATCTTCTTGTTATTAATGACAGCCATGTGGGAATAAGGCGCTAAGGCGGGCTGTCGCCCGCAACCCAGAGGTCAGAGGACAGATGTCAGAAGTCAGAAATTAAGAAACCGACCTCTGTCCTCTGACCTCTTGGCCTGGATTACCGTGAAATGCCTCGCTAAATTTTCTTGTTTTTTACAGCAGAACGGTTTGATTAAGGCGCTAACCCCTTGGGCCGACTGATGACTTTGGTTGCGGCCGTAGGCCGCCTTGGGAGGAGATAGCCATGGAAAAAACGCTGACTGCGGAATGGATTCGCGAGCAGGCCGACCGCATGGTTCCCGGCCGCGTTCGCATTCTGGATCAAACTCTGCTGCCCGAACAACGGGTTTTCATCGAGACCGACGATCTTGAGACGGTTTGGACCGCCATCCGAACGCTGCAGGTCCGCGGCGCGCCGGCCATCGGCATAGCCGCCGCCATGGGCGTGGCCGCCGCCCTGCAACGCAACGCGGCCGATTCGGGCGCGGCGCTGGCCGAAGAGGCCGGCCGGCTCGCCGACCGGCTCGCCACAGCCCGCCCCACGGCCGTCAACCTGTTCTGGGCTCTGGATCGCATGAAAAAGACGGCTGCGGACAATGCGGGCATGGCCCCGGACGCGCTCAAGGAACGGCTGGCCGCCGAAGCCCAGGCCATTCGCGATGAAGACGCCGCCTGCTGCCGGGCCATCGGCGAGTTCGGCGCCGCGCTCCTGCAGGACGGGGATACGATTCTGACCCATTGCAATGCGGGCGGCCTGGCCACCTCGGAACTGGGCACGGCGCTGGCCCCGGTCTATGTCGCCCGCGAACAGGGCAAAACCGTCCGCGTGTTCGCCGACGAAACACGCCCGCTTCTGCAAGGCGCGCGCCTGACCGCCTGGGAACTTTCGCAAGCCGGTATCGACGTGACGCTCATTTGCGACAACACCGCCGCGCAGGTCATGAAAGAAGGACGCATTCGCGCCGTTCTGGTCGGGGCCGACCGCATCGCCGCCAACGGAGACGTCGCCAACAAGATCGGCACCTACGGCGTCGCCGTGCTCGCCCGCGCGCACGGCATCCCTTTCTACGTCCTGGCGCCGACCTCCACGTTCGACCCGCAGGCTTCCGACGGCGACGCCATCCCGATCGAAGAACGGTCCGCCGACGAAGTGATACGCGGATTCGGGCGGCTGACCGCCCCGGAAAACGTCAACGTGTACTCGCCGGCATTCGATGTGACGCCCGCCGAACTGATCGCCGCCATCGTCTGCGAAAAAGGCGTGCTTCGCCCCGACTACCGTGAAAGCATCCGCAACGCGCTGGGCTAAGGGCCCGCGCAAAAATTAAACTGGCAATTATTTCTGCGCGAACCCTAACGCTGGAACAAACGAGTTTTTCGTCGCGAGAGTGCACCGACTTTACCGGGTGTCTTAAGAAGATTTTTTTGAACAGAAGGCAACGAAGGGGAAAAGAGCTGTATAGAGGATGGAGTTAGTTTCGATGCAGTTTTTTTACAGCAGAACGGTTTGATTAAGGCACTAATCAGCGCCGCCTGTGCGGGGGAGTACGGCGACCGGGCCCTTGCCCGTCGTTGCGCATGCTTTCCATCAATTGGACCATAGTCATCCCGTTGATCCGCTGCAACCCCTTGATGCGACGCAGCAAAGGGATATGTTTTTCCGGATTGTCCAAATCCAAGGCGTTTATCGACAGGCCTGCCAACGGCGCCAAATCCGCTTTCACGCCACGCATGGACAGATGCCGAACGGAAAAAAGCTTCAGCACATTCAAATCGCGAACCTGGGTTTCATTGATATTCAAATAATGAATCTCCTTGTCTTTCAGCGGACTCAAGTCGCTCACGGTCGTTTGCGCCAAATTCAGCCACCGCAATGGCAGATCGGCCGCCCATGCAATATCGTCCACGCGACAGCCGGCGACATCCAAGCGGGTCAGCGGCATATTTTGGAGCGAAGAAAAATCGCGAACCAAGGTTCCGGCCAGCGTCAGGGCCGTCAGCGGCATGCCGCGCAGCACATCGATATTGTTCACGCTCGTATTGCGCAAGTTCAGCGTCTCCAGACGCTGCCCTCGGAACAGGGAGATATCCCGGATTTGCGTGGAACTCAGGTCCAGATGGCGCAGAGGCAAATTGCGCAGCATCGTGAAATTGTGCACGCGCGTATCGGACAGATTCAAGCGTTCCAGAGGCATGTCTCTCATGAAACCGATATCGCGCATCTGGGTGGAACTCGCATCCAGCGACCTTAAGGGGAGCCCCGCCAACGGACGGAAATCGAAAAGCCTGCTCGCCCCGCTTACGTTCAGATCCCGTAAAGGCATGCCTCGCAAGGGGCTCAAATCGCGAACGGACGTTCGCTGAATATCCAGCGCCTCCAGCGCCATGTTGCGCAACGGTGTCAGATCGTCCACCTGCGTTCCGCCCGCATACAGATCTCGCAACGGCATGCCTTCCAGCGGCGAAAGGTCCTTGACGGACGTTAGCCCGACATACAGCGTCTCCAGCCGCAAAGGCTTCAAGGGCGCAAGATCCGAAACCGGCGCGACCGGACGGCTGCGCTGGCGCTGGTTGAAGGGTACGCCGCCGACATGCAGAATGCGCACATCCTCCAGAGTTTCGAACGGCGTCATGGAGACCAAGTCCTGCGACGCAACATCCAGCCGCCGCAAGCGGTTTTCGGAGTCCACAAAACCCTGTATGTCCCGGACGGGGTCGACCAAGGGATTCAGCGTCACAACCGCGCCGAACACGGCCTCGAAGGGGCCGGCATCGGGAAGCCGACGCAAATCGCGGTCGCGAACGCGGACGGACGGGGTATCGGGCGGGCGCACGGCGGGCGTCTCGGGAATGGGCGCTCGCAACGCCTCCAACTCCGTCAAAAACGGCTCGGCTTCCTGCGCGAACCGCGTATCCCCGCACAGGTCGCGATACCGTTGAACCTCTGCGCGAAGACTTTCGACATCCTCGCGGTCGAACTTTTTTTCGCGAACCGAAGCCAACCATGCGTCCATGTCGTAGGCGTCGGCCACGTCCACCCCGAACCGGCGCAACAGATCCGACAGCGCCTGTTCCGCCTGATCGTCCAGGGCCGCCTGCGCGAGCTTGTCCATGGCGTCCGAGAGCATTTCATTCAACGGCGACGGCGCATCGTTGAAATACTTGCGCGCATGATCGAGCGCATTGGATTCGTAGGCCAGCAACCCTTTGGCCAAAGGAACGCCGGGATCGCTGTCCCGGCCCATGCGCATGAGTTTTTCGCGCGGGGCCAGATCCGAAAGCCCGAACACGACCGATGAACGAATGACGCCCGAACCCATCTGCCGAGTCACCTGGCCCTGGACCCCTTCGGCCGTCACCGACGTCACCCTGACCCGAATGCGACCGGAACGCAAATCCACAGTCGCATCCTGCCCGATATGCGGCTTGAATGAATTCACGATCCGGTCATCGACGCTTGCCGCATCCGCAACCGCTTCTCGTACCGTTTTCAGGACACGCGCATGGTCCGCCGAAACGGATTCGGTTGGAACCTCCTCAAGCGCATTCAGGGCCGAGGCGCACCCCTCGACCAGCAATGTCTCCACCACGGACGCCAAGGCATTTTCGAACGAGCGCTCCGCCTCGATTCGGCGCTGCTCCTCGCCCGAGTCCCATTCGCGCTGCAATGCCTCCAGCCGCTGCACGGCCTGATCGCGGCGCTTCCGGCTTTCCTCGGCAAAAACGCCCTGGTAGCGACGGTACATTTCCGCCGCCTCCGTAAACCGCCGTTCTTGCAGCAAATCGTCCGCCGCCTGCCGCAACCCGCTCATGACATTGTCCACGCCCTTGTTGCGCTCCGCGTTCAGGCGCGCCACTTCGTCGTTGGCCATCAGCGCATAACGCGTACCCCGCGTCTGCCGAGCCACGTCCTGAAACTTCGCAATGGCATCGGAAACCCGATCGGGATGGTCGGCCGCCCACTGTTTCGCGAATTCGAACATGTCCCGAGCCGCCTCGTCGGCGATGGCGGCGTGAACCGGCTCGGACGCGGCAACAGTGTGCGCCGCATGAGGCTCGGTTTCCCACGCCAGCGCCGGCAACGGCGGCGGATGCGGACGGCGCCCCAGCAGAACGGCGAAAACGACCAGAAGCGCAACAGCCCCCGCGACGATTCCCCACTTCAGCCAGGGCTCCGATGCGGGAGAATCGGGCGTCATGTAGGATCGCGACGGCGTAACATTCGGATGGCTCCGACTTGGACGCACCGTACTCGCGCGACCGGTCTTCAAGAGCCGATGCGGCAGCAATCGGCGTTTCACTCGGCGAATGTCCTGAAGCGCCGCATCCCAGTCTTTCGGCCGATCCTCGGGCGACTTGGCCAGCATGGATGCGATCAGCAGGCACATCCCGCGCGACAGGCGGGGATTCAAGGTCGCGGGATCGTCCGCCGTTCCCTCCATCTGAAGGTCGATGATTTCTTCGTCCGTATGGCCCTCGAAAAGCAGATGGCCCGTGACCAGAAAATACAGTGCGGCACCCATCGAGTAAATGTCGGACCGGCAATCCAGGCGAATGTCTCCGCGCGCCTGTTCCGGCGACATGAACGCCGGTGTCCCGAGAATTTCCCGGGCTTGGTTCCCGGAGGATCCGCTCATCACGCTCAGCGTCCGGGCCAATCCCAAGTCGGCCACCTTGACCGTGCCGTCCTCGTCCACCATGATGTTGTCCGGCTTGATGTCGCAATGGATAATGCCTTCCTTTTCCCATGCATGCTTCAGGGCTTCTCCCACGCATTCCGCCACCAGCAGAGCGTCTTTTTCCGCCAGCGTCCCCGACCGGTGCATCCATTCGCCCACCGTGTAGCCGTCGATGAACTCCATGACAAAATAATAGAAGCCCTCCTGCATGCTGGCATCGTAAACTTGAACGATGCCGGGATGCTTGAGCTTGGCCGCCGATTGCGCCTCGCTATGAAAGCGGGCCACATCGTCGGGATCCGCGGCGAACTGCGACGAAAGCACCTTGATCGCCACGATGCGATCCAGCGAAACCTGGCGCGCCTTCCAGACGGTCGCCATGCCCCCTTCGCCCAGCTTGTCCAGCATCTCGAAGCCTGTAACGTGCATACGCGCTACCTTGTTCTCCCTTCGCCCCGACACGCCGAACACAGCGTCGCGCCTGAGCCCGCGCACGCGGCGCACGGCTCGCCCCGGCTCTCGCCCGTTCCGCCGCAACGCCGACATTCCGTCACGCCCGCCGCGTCGCAGCGTCCGCACACGGCCCGCTGCCCCGTTCCCTTGCAACGGTCGCACAGTTCACGGCCCTTCCCGCCGCACGGTTCGCACCTCAGCGCGCCCCGCCCCCCGCACGTCTTGCACTTTTCCGTGCGAATGACTTTCTCTCGCGTCAAAACGCCGCCGGCATCCACCGTAACCAAACCCATCTCGCAATCGCCGCACTTGATCTCGCCCAGGCCCTTGCACGGTCGGCAATCCGTCGCGCCTGCGCCGCCGCACGACGCGCAAGGCGCCGCCAGCGCCCGGTTCAAGGCCGCCTGTTGCCGCACCGTCAGCGCATCGTTCAGTTCGGGCGGGACCCAGCCCAGTCCGACGCGCGCGTAGCCGCGCCGTTTCTGCAAAGCCTCGTAACGGCGACCGCTCTCCTCCAAACGCGACAGCCGTTGGGCTATGGTTCCGGGCCGAACAATGAATCCGCTCAATCCGCAGCGCGGACAGAGCTTGCCCTGCACCTCCCGGTGTTCGACGCCTCCTGAAAAAGTGCGATACTTCATTTTCATCGTTGCCGACCCGCCGCACACGGGACACTCGTGCCGCCTGTTTATTTCAAACGTTTCGCTCTTTTTCACATGTGTCCGTATGGCTTCGGCACGCTTCCCGCCCGACTCGTCCGGCTTGGCCAACCCCTCCAGCGCAAGCGCGTTCCTGAAAAACGCGCGCGCCAAATCCGCGTCCCCGTCCGCCAAAAACTTTCGGCCCAGATTAAACTCCGTCACGACCGTCTTCCACCCGATGGCGTCGAGCTTCCCGCTCTCGAGAAAAACGTGCTCTTGCCCGTCGGCCTCGTCCAAATCTTCCGCTTGCTCCGGGTCGACAGTCTTTTTCGAAAGTTCCGCTCCGCAATGCCCGCACTGGATCGCCGTTGGCGGCGCCTCGCGCCCGCACAGCGGACAGACCACGATCTGCGCAAACAGCGCTGTCAATCCGAAAACAACCCACAAAAAAGCTGTTAAGCATGTTTTTCCCATAAGGTCGGCCCCTAAGGCGACTTTCGGCCGCAACCGGAAGAATCAGTCAGAACCACCGGCAAATCCGTTAGCTTGAAATATGTGAACCGCTCAAAACGGCTTGTTTTTACCGATGCCACCCAAGGTGGCTGTCGCAGAACACTCCCTATCGCTCCCATTCGTCGACCGTGTTTTTTTCGCGCGATACGCGCATGCCCCGGCTATACTCATTGGAAATCGTTGTGTTTTACAGGCTGAAAGCCTGACGCAACAAAGCCTGGGGCAACGCCCCTGGGCCTACGCATCCAAGGCTCCCCCGCGCCCCGCCCGACGCGACT
>SLMC01000105.1 GCA_007133745.1 Kiritimatiellia bacterium | reverse complement strand
TTAAACTTACGTACAAAAAGGTTCACCCCATGTCGCTGGGAGTAGCTTCGGGCTGAACTCACTAGGCTGTTTCTCAGCCGCCTCATGGCTTCAGTCCGCCCCAACGATGCAATCTCATGATCTTCAGGCGATACAGCAAATGAATCACCCACCTCCAATTTCGCAAATGGATACTTGCGACGGTTTACCACTAACGGCACACCGCTCTCGATTTCGATAGACATAAAAAAGCCCTCATTGTTGTCTGAGGGCTAGAATACAACATTGTCTACACAGATTACAACTCTAATTTATAGTGGGTACGCCCATCTGCGCCAAATCTGCGGGGTGCTTCCCTTGTCGCATCTGGCTGATGGCCTCAACTTTGTTGAAAATCGCCGGTACTTTATCCAGCAATTCGATCATCTGCTGGCGTTCGCGCTCAGGGATACTCCCAGATGTCTTAGAGTCTTGAAGCTCCATATGCAGGCCGTGCGCTGCAATGTTTGCTAAAAACGCTAACACCATCACGTCGTCTTCAGTTAGGTCGTTCATCAATTTCCTCTGTTCGTTGCTCATATCAAAATACACCAAACTACACCAAACTACACCAAACTACACCAAACTACTATGCCGTTCTACTATGCCGTTTTTCGCTGTCGCTCAACTGCGTAAGCTAAACGAGCGTGCGCTAGCTCGAAACTCTCAGCATCGCGCTCAATGCCAATGAATGAAAACCCCTCATAAATAGCCGCTTTCCCTGTGCTACCACTACCCATGAACGGATCGAGAATCACACCACCTACCGGCGTAACCAGTCGGTTCAGATAAGCCATGAGTGGTGTGGGTTTTACAGTGGCGTGGTTATTGCGCTCACAGCCCTCGTTGCGATCTTTTTTGCTGGCCTTCGGGCAATAGAAATACCGAGCCGCCGAGCCTGAGTCACCTCCACTATACGTCGCAGGGTCGTTAGCAATCGGCTTTTTGCCCCGCAAATAATTATCCTGAACCGAGCGTGACTTCGCTGGCTTGCCTGTTGTTGTGTGGGGAAATAACTGCAACACATCAGAACTACCATCATGGATGAAGTTAGCTGGCCAACGGTTGTTAGGGGGGATTTTTGTAGCGGCGGTGTTTAGCTCACCAGTGCCATGCGCTGCGACGTTAGCTTTGAGTGAATCGCTCATTGGCTTGCGACAGAGGGCTATCGGCTCGTAAGCCGGTTTTAACTGTCCACGGGACTTTGGAAAACCTGATCCATAAACCCACATTATGCAATCTCTTACCTCGAACCCTGCATCTTCGATGTTACACACCATGCGGTGATAGGTTTTTGTGCCTGCGAAAGACAACAGATGCGCCCCCGGCTTACACGCCATCAACACCAACTGCCAAAGCTCAACAGGGGGGATTGTGTAATCCCACCGGTGGTTCATCATTCGCAAACCATACGGCGGGTCAGTGACTACAGCATCTACACCGCTAAGCGTAGGCAGCGCCTCCCGACAGTCGCTGTGTATGATAGTTACACCATGCCCTAGACGTAATGTTCTCACCGCCGGGTCTCAGGTACAGGCTCTGCTTTGTGCCCGCAGAAAGGACATACAAGCTGTTTATTTTGTTCTAGTGTGCAGTCGCCTACTGACCACCACCGCTTGCACCCACTACACAGAAAATGGAACAGGATTTCGGTTGTGAATGTAATCATTTTTTAACCCCATAAAAAAAGGCTTCACACTCAAATCTTTGGTCGCATAGGGCGCAGTACCCCTCAAAGAAAAGAATGTAAAGCCTGTTTTCAACTGCGTGATGGATGCGACTCCGAACTCGAACTATACCACAGCACACCTAAAACGCAAGCACAAAAAAGCCCGTCATTGCGATGACGGGCTAAAAACAACTAAGGAGGAAGAAGCTAAGACTAAGAACTTACCACAAAGCATCAAACTCCGCAACAACGCGCTGCGCCTCACACGCAGCCATATCACGCGCTGACTCGTCTTCGCGCAGTCGCACAGGGTCTTCGATTAGATCACAAAGTTGTTTTGACTCCGCAGCCAAGGCTGCTAGGTTGGGATCATCAAAAACATTCAAATCCTCGATCCGCAACAACAAGTCGCGGGCGTTATCAGTGAGTTCCCTCCTGAAGCGAGCTTCGGGGTCTTTCAGGCGCTCGGCGACGGTGGTGAGATGTACGCCCACGTCGCGCCACAGGCCAGTGAGGATGCTGGTTTGTTTTTTAGCTAGCTCTGACTCCAGCTCATCACGAAGCATCTCAATGGTTGATGCGTCAAAATCCACACGGAAGTCATCTCCCGCTGGGATTGGTAAAAACTTCAGCCTAGCGTCGAACTTCTCACGCACCACATTGGGCGGCGGGTAGTCGCCCAGATTAAATAGATCACCCAACCGCTGCGCCTCTAACCGCACACCAGCGCGATAGGCGTGAATGAATTGTTCCACCTCATCTAAGAACTCTGCTTTTAGGGATTCAAATCCCTCTCGGAACGCCTGCAACCGCAAGACCGGCAAGATGCGCTGCCCCGTGTCGCTCCAAGGGAGCGTATTATTTTCCATATAACGTCGG
>SLMC01000338.1 GCA_007133745.1 Kiritimatiellia bacterium | reverse complement strand
GAAACGTTGAAACCGGGCTGTGGTCCGCCATGGGCATGCCGCGCCGGCGCATGGTTTTTTTGCTTTCGTCGAAATGGACAGGGCTTTGTCTCGTCGGCGCGCTTCTGGGCACGGTGGTCGGGCAAATAGTCTTTCTCGTGGCGAGGCCGGAACCCGTATCCGGGGCGGAACCCGGCTTCTACGGAGACATAGCGGGCGCAGCCCTGATGCTGACACTGGCGCTGGCGGTTCTGGCCAGCGGTATTCCCGCGCGCATCGCGTCGTCCAAAGATCCATCCATTATCCTGAGGGAAGAAATGACATGAATATTCCGTTCCTGACATTAAAAGAAATCGCCCATCGCAAACTTCATTTCGCCTTGGCGGCGCTGGCTGTGGCTTTGGCTACCGGCACGTTTATCGGTTCGCTAACCTTTCTGAACCTGCACGACCGGCAAACCGACCTGATCATGCTCGAAAAGGAGAAGGAAACGGAGCGGGTCATGGCGGACTTGCGCGAGGAAATGAGGAAAGCCGGTCTGGACCTGAGCCACAACCTGCTCATCCTCCCCAAAAACCAGAACCTCAAGGATTTTTACGCCGAAGACTATGCCCGGGAAGACATGCCGGAAGAGAACGTCGATCGCCTGGCCGAATCCGGCATCATCGTCGCGCGCCATTTTCTGCCCAGTCTCAGACGAAGGGTCGAATGGCCGGAAATGAAACGCACCATCGTCCTGATCGGCAGCCGCGGCCAGGTGCCCAACCTCTACAAGGACCCGCGCAAGCCGCTGGTCCAGTCCGTACCCCCGGAAACCATCGTGCTTGGACACGAGCTGGCGCACAGTCTCAACCTCAAGGAAGGCGACCAAACCGCCTTTATGGGGCGCGAGCTGACGGTGCATCGCACCCATCCCGCACGGGGCACGACCGACGACATCACGGCGTGGATTTATCTGCCGGAAGCGCAGGCCCTGTTCAACATGCAAGGGCGCATCAACGCCATCCTGGCCCTGGAATGCATGTGCCCGATCGAAGGCGTCACGGCCAAGCAAGCCATCGAAAAAATCCTGCCCGACATTCAGGTGATCGAGATGGGCACCCATATTCTGGCCCGGCAGGACAGCCGCAACCGGGCCGGACAGGAGGCGCAAGAGGCTTTGGAACGCGCCGTTCGGGCTCGACGGGAAGAGCGGATCGGCATTCAAACACTGATGGCCATAGTGATTCCGCTGGTGATGATCGCCTGCGTTGTATGGGTCGGCATGCTGGCCTATCAGAATGTCAAGGCGCGCAGCGCGGAAATCGGCCTGTTCCGCGCACTGGGCGTATCGGCCCCGCGCATCGTCCAGCTTGTTTTGGCCAAAGCGCTGGCGGTCGGCCTGACCGGCGGACTGGCGGGCGGACTGCTGGGCTTCGGCGGCGCAGCCCGGCTCGCCGCCGGCGCGCAAGACGAAATCGCGCTGACCAGCGCCGCCGAAACGCTTTGGAATCCCGCGCTGCTGGGCGCGGGCCTTCTGGCCGCCGTATTCTTGACCGTCATATCCACCTGGATCCCGGCGCTGCTCGCGGCACGTCGCGATCCGGCGCTTGTATTAAAGGGAGAATAATCATGTTTCTTGACATCAAGGAGTTGTCCGTCACGTTTAAGGGACCGGCCGAAACCGTCAAGGTTCTGGAACGGCTTTCCATGACCGCCGATAAGGGCGAATTTGTCGCCGTCGCAGGGCCCAGCGGTTGTGGCAAAACCACGTTGCTGCTCGCGTGCGGAACGTTGCTGCGGCCTACGTCCGGACAAATTCTGATCGGCGGCGAAGACCCCTACGCCCTATCGCCCGAACAGCGCGGCGCGTTTCGGGCGGACGCCATCGGATTCGTTTTTCAGCAGTTTCACCTCGTGCCCTATCTGACCGTCTTCGAAAACATTCTCGCGCCGTCCGTCGCCAAACCCTTGCCGACCGCCGAAGCGCGGGCGACCGAACTGATGGAGAAATTTCAGCTTGGCCAACGCAAGGATCATGTGCCGTCGGCTCTTAGCGCTGGTGAAAAACAGCGCACCGCTCTGGCCCGCGCGCTGCTGCACAACCCCGACCTCATCCTGGCCGATGAACCTACCGGCAACCTGGACAAGGAAAACGCCGCCATCGTCATCCGACACCTGCGCGAGCTGGCCCGCGAAGGCAAAACCGTGCTCATGGTCACCCACGACGAATCGGCGCTGGACAAGGTCGACCGCGTGTTGCGACTGGATGGCGGCCGACTGATCTGAGTACAGACAGCGGAGCGGCTCGGCTTCCCGAGCCGGAAAAACAATTGGGGCGAGACGATGCCAGGTCGTAGGGTGGACTTTCAGTCCGCCCATCAAGAGCCCGACTGAAAACCGGGCGCTATGATGCAAGTGAAAACAAAAAACAACCCAACGAAAGCGAGGCCGCATGACCTTTACCAAACGATCCATCCTGTTCGGACTGGCTGTCACCCTGCTGACAGCCGCCACCCCCGTTGCCGTTCGCGCCTGCAATCTGCCGACATTTCGCTATGCGCTCGAGCGGTGGCAGCCTTACGCCTACGAAACGCTGGTCTATTACGACCGGTCGCTGCCGGCTTCCCTGCACACAGCGCTGGAAGGGCTCGAACAGCATCCGCTGAACCTGGCCGTCTGGCTGGTGGATGTCAGCCGCGAAGACATGCACGAGGAACTGAAAAAGGTATGGGATCGCGAAAAGGGGAACGCGTCTCTGCCCTGGGCGGTGGTTCGTTATCCGCACCCCGCCTGGGAAAAGCTCAAGCGCGATACGGTCTGGTCCGGCAATTTCGACGCAGACACGCTAAGTCGAATCGTCGATTCGCCCGTACGACGCACAATCGCCGAACACATTCTGAACGGCGTCTCGATCGTCTGGCTGTTTGTGGACGGCGCCGATCCGGCCGTCAACGAAGCCAAGCTCAAGCTTCTGAACGATCGACTGGCATGGATCGATAGCGTGGCCGAGCTGCCTGAAGTCGCCGTCGAGGAAGCGAACCGGGGCGAGCTAGGCGAACGCGCGCCCGGCTTCGTCCCCCTGAAAATCGCGTTCGAAATCATACGAATCCAACGCGACGACCCCGAGGAAAAGTTCCTGTTGGACATGCTCCTGAAAACAGACCCGGATTACGGAAGCCATGCCGGGCAACCACACCTCTTTGCCGTATACGGGCAAGGCCGAGCTTTGCCGGGACTGAAGGGGGCGGGCATCGGCGAACGCGCAATTGACGATACGTGCTTCATGCTGCTGGGCACGCCCAACGATTATGTTCACGATGGAACGCAAGGGCCCGGCACGGACTTGCTCGTTAGAGCCGACTGGTTCGGCGGAGTCAGCAACCTGCTGTCGGTCGCTTCGGAGGCGCCCACCTTAGTCGGCATGACCCTTCCCGAAGCGCCGCGAACGGCCGGTCCGGAAGCCGAAAAACCCGCCGCCGCGCATGACCGCCTGGCGTTGGGTCGCATTGCGGCCGCCACGCTGGGCATACTGCTGGTCGCCGTCGCCCTGATCAGCGTCAAGGCGCTTAAGCGAAACAACTCTTAGATAACGCCGTTTGGGAGAGAATAGTTGTATGTGGGTGTGTGGGTGTGTGGGAAAAAGCGAGACCTGATAGGCAGGTTGATCGTTCTTATCCTCACAAACTCACGCACTCACATACTCACACACAGTGCTCACGGGAAGATATTGAGTAGGAATAAGAAACGGGTTAGAAGGAAATCGAGAACCCCAGCGAAACCACCGGATAGTATCGCCAGCCGGACAGATCATCCTGCAAATCGTCCACCTCGCTTTGCAGATCGCGATCCAGTTCCGCTTGCAGCGCCGGCGGCAAGTTCGATTCCGCTACGGCCCGAACGCGCGGCGATCCGTGATACATGACGCCGAAATCGCAGGCGAAATGCACGCGACCGCCGCCCACCGCATTGCCCACGCCTATTCCGAAATACGGCGAAATGCGCTGAAACTCGATACGGCCGTCCAGTCGGTCGATGGTATAGTCCACACCCTGCAACGTCAACGGCTCATAGGGATCGGCCGACAGGTCGATCCGGTTGTTGTTGACGACCCCGCCCAGCGATATCCGAAACCCGCCGCCCGTCGGATGATAGTCCAGCAGAACCGGAACGGTCTGCCAACGCAGCTTCGCGTCCAAATCGGCTTCGTCCAGCGACATCAGAAGATTGAACTGTCCGTAGTTGAACCCCGCGCGCGCATTCAAATAGGTCCCCATGTTCACCGTCACGTCGGCGCCAGCCCCCAGCGTGTTCACCTTGAGCGACACGCCAACCGGTGAGGCCAAAGCCCCGCTCGCCCACAAACCCAAAACCGATACCGCACCCGCCCATGTCCACAGACCCCGCCTGTTCATACCACGCATTCCAAGCCTCCTTGTCCTTTTCGTTGGACGAGAGCGGTGGACGATTCGATGATTCCCACTCGTTATCCGCTCTCGTCGCCCGTTATCGTCCACCGATTCCTGTTTCGCCCATTCAATTTTTGACAGCGCCATTGCGTCCTTGACCTATCCTTGTTAAACCTATAGTCTTTCTGATCCTTGAATGCAACGGAAAAGGAGATGCTTTATGAACACGGATTGCGTGTTTTGCAAAATCGTCGCCGGCGAGCTGCCCGCCGCCCGCGTTTACGAAGACACCGAAATCCTAGCCTTCATGGACATCGGCCCGGTGGTCAAAGGCCACACGCTGGTCATCCCCAAGACCCATTACGACCCGATCACCCGAACGCCGCAAGCCATGCTCCAGAAGCTGATCGTAGCCGTCCAGCGCATCGCCCTCGCCCACATCGAAGGCCTAGGCGCCGACGGCGTCAACGTGGCGCAGGCCAACGGCGAGTCCGCCGGCCAAATCGTGCCCCACATTCATTTCCACGTGATTCCTCGCTTCGCCAACGACGGCCACTCCTTCAACTGGACGCCACGCCAGTACGAACAGCCTGAAGAGATGACCCGCTATGCCGAAAAAATCAGGAATGCGCTACAGGCTCAATGAAATAATGGAATGATGGAAGGTTGGAAATTTGGAACAATCGACAGAAAGCCCAAACGGATGTCTCGCACACGGAAAAAAAAAGCAATCCAAGATTGGCGCAATGCCATCCGATCCGCAACACATCATTCCAACATTCCATTATTCCATTTCGCACCTCTGCGGGATGGCTCTGAATAAGAAACCGGAAACTACGAAACGCGCGAAATAACGCGAAAAGGAAACAAGGAGACACGCCCGATGCACGAGAACGCTTTCGCGAAAATTGTGGAACGTATTCATGAACAGGATTCGCGCTACGATCCTGAAACCTATTTCTTCGTCCGCGAAGCGCTGGACTATACGTCCAGAACACTCAAGAAACCGGCCCAGGGCGACCGACGCCACGTGACCGGCCAGGAATTGCTCGAAGGCATTCGCGCCTACGCCATTCAGGAATACGGCCCGCTCGCGCTAACCGTTCTGACCGCCTGGGGCGTCAAGCATACCGAAGATTTCGGCAACATCGTGTTCAATCTGGTCCAATCCGGCGTCCTAGGCAAAACGGATCGCGATCAACGCGACGACTTTACCAACGGCTACGATTTTCATGACGCCTTCACCAAGCCCTACCTTCCTAAAAATCCGTTAAACCGCGATTTGTCGGGTAAAGCCTTTTCGCACGGGAGAAGCCGATGAAAAGCGGATTACGCCTGCTGGGCGCGGTCGCCCTGCTCGGATGGACGGCGGCCTGCGCCACCGTACGAACAAACGATACCGCCGCCGATCCGACCGCCTATCTGCGCAAGGCGTACGACACCCTGCATCGCGAAGTCCTGGACAACGGCATGATCGCGCTCATCGCGGAAGACCGCTCGGCGCCCGCCGTCTCCATTCAGATATGGGTCGGGGCCGGCTCCATCCACGAGGAAAACCACCTCGGGGCCGGTCTCTCGCACGCCATCGAACACATGATCTTTAAAGGCACGCCGACCCGAGATGTCGGGGCCATTACCCGCGACATCAACGAGGCTGGCGGCGACATCAACGCCTATACCGGCTTCGACCGCACGGTCTTTCATGCCGATCTTCCGGCCTCCGAATGGAAAACAGGACTGGACGTGCTGGCCGACGCCGTCATGAACGCGCATGTCCCCGAAGACGAATGGGGCAAGGAGCGGAACGTGATCCTGCGCGAAATCGACATGCACGCCGACAATCCCGACCGGGCGCTGAGCCAAATCCTGTGGTCCACAGCCTACCGCGTCCACCCCTACCGGTTTCCCGTGATCGGACACAAACCCGTCTTCTCGTCCATCGCGCCCGCCGATCTCCGCGATTTTTTCGCGCGCCACTACACGCCCGACAACATGATCGTCGTCGTCGCCGGCGCCGTGGATCGGCGCGAGGCGCTCACGGCGCTGCGCGAAGCGTTCGCGAATTTTCCCCGCGTGTCGCGCGCCCCGGTTTTCATCCCCGACGAGCCGCCTCAACTGGCGCCGCGCTACGCCAGACGCACCGGCGCCTATGAATCGACCCGCCTCGTCATGGCCTGGCACACCGTGCCCCTTACCCATCCCGACACGGCCGCGCTGGACGTATTGGCGAACATTGTCGGACGCGGCCGCAGTTCGAGGCTGGGCGCCGATATTCAGGAACAGCGCCGCCTGGTTCACAGCATCGGCGCCTGGTCCTATACCGCGCAGCATCCCGGTCTGTTCGGAATATCCGCCCGCTTCGATCCGGCACGGGAACAGGACGTACTCGCCGCGATCGAAGAAAATATCGCGCAATGGTCGGTCAAGCCGTTCACCGACGAGGACATCGAAAAGGCGCGCCGGCAACTTGTCCGCTCGGAACTCGCGTCCCTGCGCACGATGTCCGGACTGGCCCGCCATGTGGCCGCAGGCGAATTCTATGCAGGCAGTCCCCGTTTTTCCGAAACCTACATCCGCCAGATCGACGCCGTCACGCCGCAAGACCTGCGCGCGGTCGCCCAGCGCTATCTTCGGCCCGAAAACAGGACTGTGGCCGTCCTTGCGCCCGCGCAGCCGGAAACGGAGCCCGACGCTCGACCCGCCGAACCGATCACGCCCGGCCCGGCCCAAACCTATACCTTGTCCAACGGCGTCCGCCTGATCGTCTACGAGGACCGGCGTCTGCCTTTCGTTCATTTCTGCGCCGCGCTCGGCGGCGGATTGCTTTCGGAAACCGAAGCCGACAACGGCGTCGCGCGCCTGATGTCCCGGCTTCTGACCCGCGGCACGCGCAAACGGTCCGCCGAAACCATCGCCGAAACCGTCGAAGCCAGGGGCGGCTCCATCAGCCCCTTTTCCGGACGCAACAGCTTCGGCCTTCAAGCCGAATGCATGGCCGAAGATGTCGGACTCTTCTTCGATCTGCTTGCCGACAGCCTTTTGCGCCCCCAATTCCCGGACAAGGAAATCGACAAGGAAAAAACCCTCCAGTTGGCCGCCATTGCCGCCCGACAGGAACGACCGTTTCATCTGGCGCAGGCGGAACTCGACAAGCTTCTGTACCCCGGGCATCCCTACCGCTTCGATGCGCTGGGAACGGCGGAAAGCGTCAAAGATATAAGTCGCGACTCGATCGAGAACCATTTCCAAACGCACGCCGTTTCCGGCAACATGGTTTTGGCCCTGTTCGGCCATATCGATCCCGAAAAAGCCAAGGCTCTCGCTGAACAGCATTTCGCCGCCATGCCGCAAGGCTCCGCCCCCGAGCAACGTATGCGCGCCATCGAGCACAACCTGCCCGCCCGCACCAAGCAACGCCGGCCGCGCGAACAAACCATTCTGATGGCCGGCTTTCCCGGCGTTTCTCTCCACGACCCTCGGCAGGACGCGCTCGATCTTCTGGCCCAGGCCCTGTCCGGCCTGTCCTCCTCGCTTGGCATGGAAATCCGCGAAAAACGCGGACTGGCCTATTACGCAGGCGCCTATCAGCATGCCGGACTCGATTCGGGCTCGTTCGTATTCTATGTCGGAACCCGAGAAGACGCTCTGGACCCGGTGGAAACGCTGATCCTAGAGGAAATTCAGCGCTTGATCGACGAGGGGCTGGACGAAAAGGAATTTGAACGGACTCGCCGCCGTATGGTTGCCCGCCATCAGCGCAACCTGCAGCGCCTCGACAACATGGCCATGCAATGCGCCCTCAACGAACTGTACGGCATCGGTATCGACCGCTTCTTCGGCATGCCGGAACGCTTGGCAGCGCTGACGCGAGAAGACGTGCGTCAGGCTGCCGCTTCCATTCTAAACGCCGATGCCATGGCCGTATCCATCCTGATGCCGGACACAACCCAGTAGAAGAAGCCACGGTCATCCCGCATTCCCCATACGGGGTAGCGCTGAAAGGACGTTAAAGATGACACCGGAAAACAAACGCGGTTCGACTCATGGTCAACGCAAAGCCGCAACGGTAGCGGGTGAACGGACAACGCGGTTGAGACGTTATCCCTTTCTTGTTTTTGCGCTGTGCCTGTCATGGGCGTTGAGTTCTGTCGAAAGCTCGGCGGCGGACAAATCGGCACGATCCCTGCCTGCCCCCGAAAAAGCGTGGACAAGAGATCGACATGACGCGCATGCCTTGATCCTGATCGCGCACAGAACAGGCGTCGCGCCGCACGTCTGGCGGAATTTCTTCAGGAACCTCGACCGATCCCGCGCAGCCCCCAAGCCTCCCGTGCCCGCCGAAACCAGTCCCCATTGCCTTGAGGCGTTTGACGACACCTGGACGGCACGCGGCCGTTTTCTCGAGTGTCTTGGCCAACGTGGCGTGCACGGCTTGACCGATACGCTCTACGCGGACATCTATCAGGCGCGTCTGGAACGCATTCGGTCCGCGGACAACAACGCGGAAATCCAGCGTTCCATTGCCACGATGAGCTATGTCGAAGACTTGATTCGCGAAAAAATCAGAGTGATCGACCGTCGCGACAGCCAATGGTACCATCATGAAAAGCGCCGTTTCGTATTCTATCCCGAGCAAACGCTGCCTGTCCGTCGCGAAAGAGCGCTCTTGCCGGGCCAACGTATCGCGCAAGAGCCGTTTGCCAATCATTTCTCGCAATTTCCTTTCGAATCGGGCGATATCGTGCTGAGCGTGGGCGGGACGTCCATTTCGACGCTGATTCCCTTGACCACCAGTCCGCAGCGCCGCTACGCGCATGTTTTTATCGTGGGACGAAAACCCGGCGAGCCGTTGCGCGTCATGGAATCCATCATCGAAAAAGGCGTTGTCGGAAGCGACGAACCCGGTTTCAGGAGTCAGAGCTATCACGGCCTGGCCGTGTTGCGAATGAAAAAAAATCTGCCCGACGTTAGCCCGCAACAACGCCAGGACATCATTCGACTGGCGACGCGTTTGGCGCAGACACAAGTCGAACGGCGCGCGCCCTACAATATGAGTATGGACATGAGCCGAGACGACGCACTGGGCTTTTTTTGCTCTCATTTGGTTGCGTGGGCGTATGCCAAGGCCGCTATGATTGTTCTGGACGGAAAAGGCATGGAGGATCCCGTGCCGGAATCAAGGCTGCGTCAACTGGTGCCCGCGTTCGCAACCGCCTTGAGCCCGGAGGTGTTCCGCTTTCTGAACACCCTTGGCGTGAACAGCGAGGAAATGCCGTCGCCAGGCGATTTGATGGCTTCGGACTTCATCGAAATCGTCGCCGATTTCCGGGCGACGAACGCGCTACTGGAATTCTGGACCAAGTTCCTTGTGGCCCACACGTTTATCGAACGGCTCAACTTGGGTTACACGCTGATTCCGCCTCGTAATCTTACCGTGAAAACCATTCGGGGATCAAGCTGGTTCAAACGGCATATCCTGGATTTCGGCCTCATTCCGGACGCCATAGCCGGGCAGGCGCTGGTGAACATCTACACGTACGACCGGAAAGTTTTCGGCCCCGTAACATCCGAAATCATGAGCAGCTACGATCCGCACTCCAGCCTGCTGGATCACCCGCCATGGACGATTCGCGGACATGCCAGCCACATCATGAGCGGCAACAGACGTGTCGCCCGTCATTTGCGAAGACCAAGGTGATCCGCCCGCAACTCAAGTGTGTGGGTATGTGGGTTTTGGAGTATGTGAGTTTTCACCCACACACTCACGCACCCGCTAACAATCACCCTGAAAAGAGCAGTGGCCATTCGGGGCCGGCCAGAATGGCTCTTAGTTAGAGCCTGTCCGAAAAGGTGTTCCCAAACAGACCGTTGCCATGCCGCAGGTTTTCTCATGCGTACTCGTACACGTACTCGTACACCCCT
>SLMC01000172.1 GCA_007133745.1 Kiritimatiellia bacterium | reverse complement strand
TTCGCGACACGATCATGCCGTTGGTGATGGGGTTCGTGGAAACCCTGCAAAGTTTAGCTGAGCGGTTCGCGAGCCTGGATCCGAAGATGCAGCAGATGATCCTCGCTGGCCTGGGGATCGCGGCAGCGTTAGGACCGGCGCTGATTATCTTGGGGAAATTGGTCCTGGCTGTGAAGGTACTCATACCGGTATTCGTTGCCCTAACAGGACCCATCGGACTGGTTGTGGCTGCCGTTGCCGGGCTGGTCGCGGTATTCGTGCATCTATGGCGTACCAACGAAGAGTTTCGTAGCGCAGTTATCACTATTTGGGACGCAATCAAGGCCGCTGCCGAGCTTGTCTGGAAAGCAATCACGGGGATTATTACAGGGTTCGTCAATATTTTGCGTGGTGCAGGCGAGTCTAACAGCGAAGTAGTGCAGGCATTTATTAAGACGTGGAACCATATGGTGGAGAAAGGCAAAGAAACCTGGGAGACTATACAGGCCGTTATTGCCTGGGTTTCCTACGTAGTTGAGCGTATCCTGGAAGAGCACGGGGAGACGATTAGCACAATACTAACGCACGCCTGGGAACATATACGCATTATTATTGATACTGTTTTAGGGGTTATTTCCGGCATCCTGGTGGCATACATGGCGATCATGCGCGGGGATTGGAAGGAAGCATGGGAGGCCATCAAAGGGATCGCGGAAACTATCTGGGACGGCATCAAGGCCGCGCTTGAGAACATGTGGGAAATGTTAACAGAAATATTCGAGGAAGGCATAGACAGCATCGTAACGTGGTTTGAGGAATTGCCGGACAAAATTTTGGAAGCGATAAAGGATCTCCCAGGCTTACTATTCACCGCTGGCCGGAATGTCGTCAATAATTTAGTGGATGGGATGAAGGACCGAATCGGGGCCGCCAAGACCGCTGCCAAAGATGTTGCCGCCGCCGTGCGTAGATTTTTCCCCGGCTCCCCTGCCAAAGAAGGCCCGCTGCGCACGCTACCGAACTTCCACGGTTATTTCGTTGGCCCGATGGAAACAGCACTCACGCGGTTGGAGGATGTAACAAGATCCGGTATGTCACGGGTCGGCAGCGCTATGCGCAAAGGGTTCGACGAAATGGGGGCAGGACTAAGCGGGGATTTGGTTTCCCGGCTGGAAGAGGACATCGCACGGGTCCAGGCAAAGATCGGGGACCCAAGAGCAGAGGCATATTTCGCCCAGAACTGGACGAGCATTGACCATTATTTGACCTCACAGCAGCAACGGCTAAACGCCGCACTTGCGGAAACCGGAACCGAAACGAAGAAAGCGATGGATGAGATAAAAGCGGGCAGCGACGGGATTAGCACTATTATCGGAGGGATACCGAGCCAAATTACAAGCGCGTTAAGTGGCTTACCGGGCACGCTGCTCAACATTGGGCGGAGCATGATTGATTCTCTCGCGCGAGGAATGATGGACCGGGTTGGCAATATCAGGACGGCGATCAGTAGTATCGCCAGCATCGTGCGGGACCGGATGCCGTCATCTCCGGCGAAAGAAGGCCCATTGCGGAAGCTGCCTGATTTCACAGATTATTTTGTTACCCCGGCAGAAGAGGCGATCAGGAAGTTGGAAGCTGTGATGCGGACCGGTATGGCGCAGGTTGGCCTGGCGATCCCCACCCCGGCAATGGCACCATCACCCGCTGCTGCTACACCCGCAGCCGTTGGTGGGGGGCACACGGTAAACAACATTTTCCGTATTGATAATATAACCGTGCGGGACGATTCAGACATTGAGAGAATCGCCGAACAGCTCTACCAACTTCAGCGCAAGCGGGGAAGGGGTGTGTAAATGGTATCTTTTACATTCAAAGGGAGTGACATTTCAACAGCAGAAACCACGGGGACGGAAATCTTAGTCACCCGGATAGCACGCCCCCTCATGCCGCCTGTCACGAGACACAAGGTAGAGATACCTGGTAGGGCGGGGGCCTGGGACTTCGGGGGCGGGGTGGAGCGGGATTTCTTGATCCCCGTGGATATTACTATCGTAGCCCAGCACAGTAGCCAAATCATGCCCTGCCAGCGCAAAATAGCAGATACTTTGGCAGGTAAAGGGAGTTTGATTTTTAGTGACGATACGGGGCAAACCTATAACGCCCAAGTGTTCGAGGGGATCATGCCAGAGCCGGTCGGCGCGGGGAACGTGGTCCGGGCAACGATCATCTTTGAATGTGACGCTTCCACGTCAACCTCGACCTAAGGAGGGGAGGAGATGGCAAGTGTAAGTAGTGTAACTGTGTACCCCCCGGCGGTCAGTATAGAGCCGGGCTCGATGCTGGCTGTCTGGGCAGAGATAAGACCCCTGGAAGCGAGCGTTAAGGCGATTAAATGGACTACCAGCGCGTACGCCGTAGCGTCTGTGGTTGGTAATGAAATGGACGCCCTTATTATGGCAAAATCCACCGGAGATGCGACCATCACAGCAACAACAGAGGACGGGGATATGACAGCAACATGCACGGTCACGGTTGCAAACAAGGCGGTGGTTAATTATGTCTGGTGAGCTAAAAATACTACGGCCCAATTTT
>SLMC01000005.1 GCA_007133745.1 Kiritimatiellia bacterium | reverse complement strand
CGGCATGGGTTTTAATCCTGGAATAAGCGAGGTTTTCGTCGCGAGAGTGCGCAAACGTCTGCGGATGCGGCGTTGGCGTTTGCGTGCTCGCAGCAGAAAAACTCGCTTATTTTAGGTTTAATGTGGACAGGGAGCCGAAACCATGGCTGACGAGGTCAAATTATCGCGACGCGCTTTTCTGCACCGGGTCGGACGCGGGTTGGGACTGGTGGCGCTCGGGTCGGGATGCGGTCTGCTCTCGCGCAAGATGACGGGCGACACGATGGTGTGGCAGCTCGATCCCGCCAAATGCGTGCAATGCGGCAAATGCCAGACGCATTGCGTGCTGGGCGAATCGGCGGTCAAATGCGTGCATGTGCATGCGATGTGCGGCTACTGCAAGCTGTGTACCGGATTTTTCACGCCGGAACCCCATGCGCTGACATCGGCCGCCGAAAATCAGCTTTGTCCAACCAACGCCATCCGGCGCGCGTTTATCGAGGATCCCTACTACGAATACGAGATCGACGAAGCCCTGTGCGTCGGCTGCGGGCGATGCGTGAAAGGCTGCGAGATGTTCGGGAACGGTTCCCTGTTTTTGCAAGTTCGGCATGATCGCTGCCTCAACTGCAACCAGTGCGCCATTGCTTTGGCCTGTCCGGCCCGCGCCTTCCGACGCATCCCCGCCTCGTCGCCCTACTTGCTGAAAGGCCGCGCGTCGTGAAACCGGCCGGGCGCGTCCGACATGGCCGTTTTTCAACAAGGGTTTCTTGAACAGAAGGTAACGAAGAGAACAAAAAAGGAGCTTTTGCGCTCCGCGCACGAAAGAACGGTCGGACGGTCATTAAGGTCAACGAGGTCAATGCTGTCAAAGGTCGCTGGTTGAAAACCGGAAACCCGAAAACGCTGCGTGATTGTTTGTGAGTGTGTGGGTGCGTGGGTGAAAAACCACATACTCCCCAACCCACATACCCGCACACTTAAGTTGCGGCCGAAAGCCGCTTGGGGCGTTACGATGATTTTCGCACGAATACACAGTCTGGCGCTTGCCGCCGTCGAACGGTTTCCGCCGCCGGAGTTTACGGATCATGCGTTGCCGGAAACCGCGACGCCCGGCCCGCGTGCGGCATGGCTCGAGCATCTCGATGTCGCCGTATTGGTCGGAACGTTGGCGGCCGCCGCATGGCTGGTTCACAAGAAACGGTCGCGTCGCGGCGTTTTCTTTCTGATGCTGTTCGCTCTGGGCTATTTCGGCTTCTACCGGCAAGGCTGTATTTGTCCGGTCGGCAGCCTGCAAAATGTCGCCATGGCGGTTACGGATTCGGCGTACGCGTTGCCGATCTCGGTGGCGGCTTTTTTCCTGTTGCCGCTGGTCTTTGCGCTCTTTTTCGGCCGCGTCTTTTGCGCGGCGGTTTGTCCGCTGGGCGCCATGCAGGACGTGGTTTTGATCAAGCCGCTGCATCTTCCCCATTGGCTGCGCGCCGGGCTGGGTGCGATTCCGTACCTGTTTTTGGGCGCGGCGGTTCTGTTTGCCGCGCTGGGCGCCGGATTTATCGTGTGCCAGTTCGATCCTTTTGTGTCCATGTTCCGGCTGAGCGGACCGCTGGCCTTGCTGGCGCTAGGCGTCGCGATGCTTGTGCTGGGCACGGTTGTGGCGCGTCCCTACTGCCGATTTATCTGTCCTTACGCCGTGCTGTTGCGGTTTCTGTCGAAAATGTCCCAATGGCGCGTGTCGGTGACGCCGGACATGTGCATTCGCTGCCGTCTGTGTGAAAACGTCTGCCCGTTCGACGCCATTCGCCCGCCCGCCCGACCCGTGAGCGAGGCGGATCGGCCTGCCGGTAAACGGCGCCTCGCCCTGCTACTGCTTTTGACGCCGCTGCTGGCGGTCGGCGCCGGGTGGGTCGGCGCTCGCGCGGGCGTCGTTCTGGCCGGCCGTCACGATGCGGTTCGGCTGGCCGACCAACTGCGACATGAAACGCGGGAACCGTCTCCGATTCCGCCGGACGAAATCGAGGCCTTCCGCAAGACAGGCGCGCCGGAAGCTTTTGTTTACGAAGAAGCGGAGTCGATACTGAGCGCTTACCGGAAAGGCGGAGGGTTTCTGGGCGGCTATTTCGGACTGGTGGTGGCGCTGAACCTGATCGGCATGTCGGTGCGGCGGCATCGGGACGGCTATGCCCCCGATCCCGCCGATTGCCTGGCCTGCGGCCGTTGCTATGCCGTCTGCCCGCGCGGCCGTCAGCCGAAGGCGGACGAACAGGGTTAGCGCCTTAATCTGCCGTTCTGCCTGAAAAAACTCGCTTATTTTAGGTTTAGTGTGTTCGTAGATCGTGCGCTCTTTCGTGCGTTCGGGGAGCGGCTTGGCTTCCCGAGCTGGAGATGCCGGACGCGGAAGCGCGTCCGCTCCGCGATCCGGGGAGCGGCTCGGCTTCCCGAGCCGGAAGCGGCAGGCCTCTGCCACCGGATGAGAACCCGGCGACAGGGCCCCGTCGCCCTCCAGGGTGTGATCAGGATGGAGCGGCTCGGCTTCCCGAGCCGGAAGAGGTTGGCCGAAAAGAAGCGCAAATGACACAAGGCTAGAAGGGTTTGAACATCGAACGAAGCTAGG
>SLMC01000272.1 GCA_007133745.1 Kiritimatiellia bacterium | reverse complement strand
GAGCGAGGACCCGGCTGTCGTCGCGAATGCCTTGATTGTGCTGATTCAGCGCGCGACGGCTTTGCTGCGTCGCCAGATGGAATCGTTGGAGGAGGCCTTTGTCAATAACGGCGGCATCCGGGAACGGATGCACAAGGCGCGAACCGAGGTTGCCGCCAGTGCCGAGGGCGCGCCGGTTTGTCCGCAATGCGGCAAACCCATGCGTCGTCGGCACTCGGCAAGGGGAGATTTCTGGGGCTGCTCCGGGTACCCGGAATGCAAGGCAACCCGTCAATGCGAGGAGAAACCGTAAGGAAGAGAGGACGCCCGACGCCCGACAAGGGAAGCAGAGGCGATGCCGGAGCCCCGTCGGCGTGTTGCCGGAGTCGGGCGTCGCGAGTCGGGCGTCCGCCAACAGGGCAGGGCGGGGTCACGGCGCGCATGCGCCAAGCGCGTAGCCGTCGCGGGAAGCAGCGTTGTCAAGATGGAGCGGGAGAGGGGAGTCGAACCCCCGACGTTCAGCTTGGGAAGCTGACATTCTGCCACTGAATTACTCCCGCATCCAAAAGAATGAAGATGAAGATAACAGAGTGGCTCGGTGAAGGCAAGGGGAAAATGAAGGGAGGGTAAAACGTGCGTTTGTGTGTTCGTGCATTCGTGGAGCGGCTCTGCTTCCCGAGCCGGAATTGCCGGACGCGGAAGCGCGTCCGCTCCGCAATCCGACGGAGCGGCTTGACTTCCCGAGCCAAGATGGCCGGGTTGTGTTTTATGGATCGGCTCGGCTCTTGCCACGGCATAGTTCGGCTGCGGCCGGACGACGCCTGTTTTTTGAGCCGCGTATATGAGCGCCTTTATTAGTTCCTGTTGCGGAAAGCGCGAATCTTGCAACACGCCTTACGGGGGGGGTAAAGTTCACAGGGTTTCCTGACTTTCTCAAGACGCCCAGCCTTGGAAGAATGCCGTCGCTCCCCGACGAAGGTTGCGCAGGTCGTAGCCCCCTTCCTGAACGATCAGCGACGGGTAGCGCAGACTCGCCAGCCGTTGCCCGGCCTGGCGAAGAACTTCTTCGGTAAGCGAAAAGAAACCGGTCGGATCGCCGCGCAAGATGTCGAAGCCGAGGCTGACGACGAGATACACGGGCCCAAAACGGCGTATTCGGCGAATAGCGCGTTGCAGGGCGACGATGTATGCGGCATCGTCAATGCCTTCCGAAAGCGGGATGTTCAGGTTGAATCCTTGTCCGTCGCCCTCGCCGGTTTCGTTGGCGAAACCGCTGAAGTAAGGGTAGGCGGATTCGGGATTGCCATGCAGGGACACGGTGAGTACGTCGTTGCGGCGGTAGAAAACTTCCTGCGTACCGTTGCCATGATGAAAGTCCATGTCGAGTATCGCGGTTTTCCCCGTTCGGCTCAGTCGGTGGGCTGCGATGGCGGCGTTGTTGAAATAGCAGAAGCCGCCGTAGGCTGCGGTTTCGGCATGATGTCCGGGTGGACGACACAGGGCGTAGGCCAACGGGACGCCGGTCAATATTTCTTCCGCCCCCGTCAGCGCGGCGTCAACCGAGGCGCGGGCCGCCCGATAGGCGCCGTTGTCGAGCGGAGTAAAAGAGTCCTGGCAATAGAATCCGGCCAGGTCGGGATGCGGTCGCTGCGGGACGCGCGAGGGAATGCGCCTGGGAAACGTGTCGGCATACACCGGCGCTCCGGCGGGCAGGGTGCGGCAGATTTGTTTGAGGAAGGTGACGAAGGCGCGGGAGTGGACGGCGGTGATATGCCGCTCGGGGTAGCGCTTGGGTTTGATCGCCGTGAAGAGCCGCGTTTTTTCCATGGCTTTCATGAGTGCGCCTACCCGCGCGGGACGTTCTTCGTAACCGCGATCCTGGACGTGATGAATGATGTGCTTGTGGTTGATGATCATCGCGTAGGGGCGGTCCAGACGTCCGTCGCGCGTGGGCGGGCGCGGCGTTCGGCGTTTGACATAGCGGGGCGGACGCAATAGGACCGGATCGTCGCGAAAGGAGTGCACCACACGGCGGATGTAGGCGGGGTTCGTCAACTCGGTGAAACGGGTCTGGAGGATGAGGCGTACGGCGCGACGCGCCTCCGCGCGCGGCAGAGGTGTCGCGTGGCCGAGGTTGTCGATCAGTAAATAGGCGTACGACGCGTTCTCGCCGAGCGGAAGATGATACTGCGTGTTGGCCACGGGCCGGACCCCGTAGTATTCGTAGAATCGCAGGCGTTGGCGATTGCGTTTCAGTTCCCCCGGATCGCTCGTCCATGCCGGATTGTCGGGCTCCGCCTCCAGATAGAGGCGGCGCATGCCCGCCGCCAGGCAGTGTTCGCGCACGGCCTCGTAGAGCGCGCTGCCCAGTCCGCGTCCGCGAATGCCGTTGCGCACGGCTATATAGTCCAGAAACGATGTGGCAATGCGCGAGAAATGCAAGACGAGCGCAAATCCATTGACAACGCCCATGCGGGTCTCGGCCACGAGCAGCGATGCGCGCCAGCCGCTTTTGACCGGATCGCGCAGCCAATGGTACATTCGGTCGGCGTCGTGTTCCCAACCTTTGAAGTTTTCGCGCAGAATCTGCTGGGCCTGGGCAATGCGTTCGGTCGCAAGCG
>SLMC01000352.1 GCA_007133745.1 Kiritimatiellia bacterium | reverse complement strand
TGGCCGGGCTTGCCTTTTTTCATCAGGTTTTTAAGGATCGGCGCCCAGGGCTCGCCCACGGACAGCGTCTCCCTGGGATCAAGCCTGCCCCCGCCCCCGCCGCCATCCGCTCCGTAGTGTTCGTCGTAGTACCCTTCGTAATCGAGATACGCCGTCACCGATTTCTTGAACAGAAAGAATTCCATATAGTAGCCGTAGCCGGCGGCCAGCCAAAGCGGCGGCTCGCGACCCTGATGAAGGGTCATCAGATCCGTCGCCAGACAATGCGCGACGAAAATATCGAAGCCCTGCCGCTTCAGATTCGGATCGTCGCTCCAAAATACGCGCGCGCGTCTGTCCTGATCGGCAAAGGTCGAAGTCCCGGCAATCACCGTCTCGGCCTGATCGATCTGGCCGCCATCCAGCCCGTCGGGCAAAAGCCGGCGCGCGGCGCTTTCGTAATCCGATCTGTTTTCGATGAAGACCAAGTCGATTTTCAAGGACTCTGCGGCGCCCGCCAGTTTTAGACGGCTCGGCGACGGCCTTCGGGCGCGTGGAGGCGAAACGGAGAATACCGGCTGCCCCTTGTCGTCGCGGGGCAGTTCGGCCGCCCAATCGCCCTTTTCGAAGATCACGGGGATGCGGGGCAGCAAGCGCGCGCTTTCGCTCCAGACGTTTTCCGCGACCGTTCTGAATGCCGCCGCGCTTTTCCCCGCATAATAGATTCGATAATGCGGCGTTTCCAGCAGGTTGAGGTTTTTCAAGCCCAAAAATTCTTGGCCACGCACCGGCGCCTGCGCTTCGGCCTGCGTCGCCATGCAGCCAACGCACACAACGAGAATCGCCCGGCAATGTTTCATAACGCATCTCCACTTGCTCTGTGTTTCCGGAGTCAAAGCAATCCTTGAAACATTTTGATATCAACAAGAAGTTCAACATGCCAGTATGCTCGACACAGGAGAGAGTAGCCCGGCCCGCCCCGGTTAGCAACCTTATTTCACTGTCATCCCATGGAATAATGGAATGGGGGAATGCTGGAACAATGATAGCAAGCGGAAACAGTGATTGCCTCTCTCGGAAATTATGCAACGCACTGTGCGAAGTCCGACGCAAGATAAATGGCCGACCATTGGCTTTCAAGGGTTTCCAACATTCCAATCTTCCACTATTCCATGATTCCAGCCGAGCTAGTCCTTCCGGCTCACCCCGGCGCCGCTGAAAGTGGCCATCTCGTTATAGATCTTAACCGCCGCTTCGACGACAGACATGGCCAGGGCCGCGCCCGTGCCTTCCCCGAGCCGCATGTCCATGTCGAGGACCGGTCGCGCCTCGAGGGACTGCATAACCACGCGATGCCCTTGTTCCCTGGACAGATGGCTGAAGATCAGATATTCGCGGACATCCGGGCACAAGGCGCAGGCGGCCACGGCGCCGGCGGTCGAAATGAACCCGTCCACGACCACAGGCACATGGCTGGCGGCAGCGCCCAGAGCCAGTCCGGCGATTCCCGCGATTTCGAAACCGCCCAGCGCGGCCAGAATCTCCAGCGGGTCCGAAAGCCGGTCGCGATTGACGGCCAGCGCCCGCTTGACGACCTCGATTTTGTGCGCCAGGCGCCGATCGTCAATGCCGGTGCCGCGGCCTGTGATGTCCTCGACAGGACACCCCAGATACGCGGCGAACAGCGCCGTCGCGGGCGTCGTGTTGGCAATCCCCATATCTCCCGTGCCCAGCATCGTCACGCCTTCGCCGGCGGCGGCCGCCGCCAGCTCGATGCCCGCCGTTAGCGCCGCCTCGGCTTCCGCGCGGGTCATGGCGGGACCGGCCGCAATATTGTGCGTGCCGCCGCGAATCTTACGCCGACACAAGCCCGGGGCGTCGTCCAGCAGCGACGAAGCAACCCCCATATCCACCACCGTCAATTCGGCATGCACGTGGCGCGCCAGCACATTGATCGCCGCGCCGCCGGCCAGCATATTGAGCGCCATCTGGGGCGTCACCTCCTTGGGATAGGCGGAGACGCCTTCCTCCGCCACCCCGTGATCGCCGGCAAAACAGCAAATTCGCTTGGTTCCCAATCGGGGCTGGCGCGTGTTTTGAATCAGACAGTACTGCAGCGCCAATTCTTCCAGTCGGCCGAGACTGCCCTGCGGCTTGGTCAAGTCGTCGAGATGGGCTTGCATGGCGGACTCCAGCGTTCGGTCCAACGGGCGGATAGTCTGCATCGTCTGTTCGTATTTCTTCATGCTGGTCCTTCCGGTCTGCAATCCTTATCTTCGTTGCCTTCTGTTCAAACATGTTTTTGGGTTGCGGCTCATTTCTTCAGCACCGAGGCGACGCGGCTGGCGCTGTCCAGCTCGGCGAAGACGGCCAATCGGTCGCCGGCCCGCAAATCGAAGTCGCCTGCGGGAATATAGACGTCGTCCTTGCGCTGCACAAGCGCCACGATGGCGCCGCCCGGCAATGGAACGTGGCGCAAGGTGCGCCCGCACCATTTGCTTTGGGCGCCGATGTCCACTTCCAGCAGCTCGCCGGGCAGCGATTGAAACAGCGTGGCGGCCCGCACGTTGCGGCCGCGCACGAAACGCAGGATGACGTTGATCATGGTGGCGTAGGGGCTGACGACCCGATCCAACAGTTTCATGTGACGGATGATCGGCACGTATTCCGGCTTGCCGGACTGGGCAACAGTCCAGTCCGCGCCCATGGTCTTGGCCAGAACGCAGGAGACGATGTTCAGTTCGTCGTCGCCGGTCAGGGCCGTAAAGGCGGTTCCGGTTCCAATACCGGCTTCCTTCAAGGTTTCCTTCTTGGCCGCGTCGCCTTGGAGCACCAGGCCGTGACGCAGTTTTTCGGCCGCTGTTTCAGCCCGGTCGTCATTGCGCTCGATCAGGACGACATCGAGCCCTTCCTTCTCCATTCTCAGCGCCAGCGTCAACCCGACACCGCCGCCGCCCGCGACAATATGGCGCCGTATCTTCGGCCGATCACGCAAAGCCCAGTCCAAAAAGGCCTCGACATCGGCGGCCTGCAGAACAACATAGGCGTCGTCGCCCGTCTGCAACCGCGTGTCGCCGTGCGGGATCAGGAGGCGTTCGTTGCGCAGCAAGGCGATGATGCGGGAGCGCGACAGAATATCATGGGCCTGCCCTAGTTCCATAAGGGTTTTGTCGGCCAACGGCGAGTCGGCGAGAACCCGCACCCCGATCGCCAGGATTTTTCTTTCCAACATGTCGACGACGTCCGTCGCGCCGGGATAGCGCAAGATATCCAGAAGTTCATTGGCGCATTCCGCGCTTTGCGAGACCAGCAGGTCCACGCCTTGCGTCTTCCAGTCCCAGCGCGACGGCGCCAGAAAGTCCGTGTTGCTGATGCGCGCCACTGTGGTGGCGACCCCCGCCGCATGGGCGTATTGACAGGCCAGAATGTTAACTTCGTCCTGATGGGTCACAGCCAGCAACATGTCGGCCTTGCCGACGCCTGCCCCGTCCAGAACCAACGGGCTGGCGCCTTGACCCGTAAAGGTCATGACGTCCACCCGCGCCTCGACCGCGGCCAGCGCGTCGGGATTCTTGTCCAGCATGACCACGTCGTGGTTCATTTCGCGCAGCGTTACCGCCAATGTGCGACCGGTGGCGCCTGCGCCTACAATTAAAATACGCATAGCGTTTCAGTTCCTTCCGCCCGAGTTTGCGCAGACACGCCCCGCTGCCGCGCCGCCGTCGGCCGCAATCAAGGGGTTAGGCGTTAGGGATTAGGGGTTAGGGGTTAGCCCCTAGCTCCTAGCTCCTCGCGACAAGAACGCCAAAGTTTCGGACATACAAGCAGGTCGGCATGGATTTGACAATGTCTTTTTGATGCTCGCCCTCGAACGCGCACTGTGTTTGCCGCTTGCCAGAATCAGGCCGGAAGGCTACAGTTTGTCAGGGTTGTTCAAAGGAGGATGCTACAATGAAAAGGATAGCGGAAAAGGTGCGGGAAGGACGAACACTGGTGTCGGACGGGGCCTGGGGCACGTTTCTTCAGAAAAACGGGTTGCGGCCGGGCGACTGTCCGGAGCTGTGGAACGTGGAGCATCGGGATGCGGTTCTGGATATCGCCCGCGCCTATGTCGAGGCGGGTTCCGATATGATCGAAACAAACAGTTTTGGCGGATCCCGGCTGAAACTGGAGTATTACGGACTGGCGGACCGAACAGCGGAACTGAACGAGGCGGCGGCCGCCATTTCGCGCGCGGCGGCGGGCGACGCCCGGCATGTGCTCGCCTCGATCGGACCGACAGGCAAAATGCTGCTGATGGGCGATGTCACCGAAGAACAGCTTTACGAAGCGTTCAAGGAACAGGCCCTGGCGCTGGAACGGGGCGGCGCCGACGCCTGCTGCATCGAAACCTTCGCCGACCTGGACGAGGCGCGACTGGCCATCAGGGCCGCCAAGGAAAACACCAAGCTGGAGGTGGCCTGTACCTTCACGTTCGAAAAGACGCGGCAAGGCGAGTATCGGACAATGATGGGGGTTTCGCCGACGGCAATGGCCGAAACCCTGATTGCGGCCGGAGCCGACATTATAGGCGCGAACTGCGGCAACGGCATGGAACGTATGGCCGCCATCGCGGGCGAGCTGAGGCAGGCGGCGCCGGAGACGCCGATTCTGGTTCACGCCAACGCCGGCATGCCGGTGAACGTGGACGGGGTGGATACATTTCCTGAAGACCCGGCTACGATGGCACGGTTGGCCGTGCACGTGGTGAAGGCGGGCGCGAACATCGTCGGCGGCTGTTGCGGCGCGACCCCGGCCCATATTCGCGCCATCCGAAGCGCAGCTCAACAGCGATTCTCATTATAGCCTTAACCCGTGTGAAAACATGCTGAAGCCTGAACTACAAACACCGAAATGCTCGAAAATCAGGCGTTCGTAGTTCAGCCTTCAGGCTGTCTCAGGCCATAATGAGAATTGCTGCTCGTTCAAGGCTTGAACTCACCGTTACACTGTAGAATAATGGAATGATGGAATGCGAGTCATGAATATCGCGATTGTCGGGCCGGGCGCCGTCGGCTGTTTGCTGGCATCGTTTCTGGCCGGAACCGGCCGCGAGGTAATGCTGCTGGACAAGGACGCCGACCGCGCCCGCATCCTTGCCGCGCAAGGAGTGCACGTGATTACGGACGCCGGCGTCCGCATCGTGCCGATTCGCGCCACGGACGATCCGGCTAGCGTAACGGAAGCGGATATCGTTATGGTATGCGTCAAGGCGTACGATACGGAATCGGCCCTCGACCGGATCGCCCCCTTTGTTTCGGATCATGCGACGGTAGCCTCGTTGCAGAACGGACTGGGACACGCGGAGACGCTGGCGCGCCGTACGGACCCCGCCCGCACGGTTTGCGCGGTAACCGGTCATGGCGCAACCAGCCTTGGCATCGGCCGCATTGCGCATGCCGGACACGGCCTAACGCGCGTGGCGCCGTACAGCCCCGATCGGCCGGATGCGGCGCGACAGCTCGTCGCGCTGCTGGAAGCCGTCGGCTTGGAAACGCGATACGATCCCGACCGGAACCGTACCTTGTGGAGCAAGCTGATTGTCAATGCGGGCATCAATCCGGTCACGGCGCTGGCCAACATACCGAACGGAGTTCTGCTTGAACGGCCGGAGCTTTTCGCGCGTGCGCAGGCGGCGGCGCTGGAGGCCTGCGCCGTGGCGACAGCGCAGGGCGTGACGCTGGATTCAACCGATGTCGCCGCTGAATTGCGGCGCGTCTGCGAAAAGACGGCGACGAACCTGTCGTCCATGCTTCAGGACATGCGCAAGGGCAAACGCACCGAAATCGACGCCTTGAACGGAGCCGTCGCGCGCGAAGGCCAACGGCTGGGCGTGCCCGTTCCCGTCAACGTCGAGCTGACCGAAACGATTCGGCGCCGTGAATCGGCACACTAAGACCGGGTGATTGACCAAGAACTTTTTGGAACAGAAGGCAACGAAGGCAAGCATTCCCAGCACGTGCTCCACAGCCAGGCGTCGGCCGGCAACGATGGGCTTACCACCGAAGATAGCAGGGTTGACAGTAATTCGTTCCAGTCATTCGTTCTCTGTTCTCATGCCACACAACGCCTTCACTCTCATCGCTCTTCATTCACCGATCACTGGCCACGGGTCACTAGCCCCCTCCTAGCGCCGCCTTCGATCGGAGCGCGTTCACTCCTCCTTCACGGGCGCCGGGCGCGGGGCGTCCTTGCGGACGAGGGTCGGGGTGTAGAGCCGGCTGCGGCCGCGGTTGCCGAACCGCTGCATCCATTTCTCGGCTCGGCCGCCCCGAATGTAGCGGGCGGCCGCGTGAAAGTATTTGGGATCGCCCGTGCGGTTCCACATGAAGACCATGCCGTAGGCCAGTTCGTCGGAGCGGGCCTCCAAGTCCCGTTCGATGGCCGCCTCGATGCCCGGCATCACGCTTTCGTCGCCAGTTTGCTCGACGTACCAGCAGAGTCCGTGAATGGCCATGCCGCGCATCCAGGGGCCGGAGCCCATTCTGCGACCGGAGGCCAGTCTCTGGGCAGTGCGTTGCGCAAAGCTTTTCAAAGCGTCGGCATAGCGCTGCTCGCCGGTCGCGTCGTAGGCGGCCCATAGGCCGAGGATGCCGTGAATAATCGAACGCGGCTGACTGAAATCGATGCCGCTGTTGCCGAGACGCAGCGCCCATTGACTAATTTCGATAGCGGCTTCGCGGCCGCGATGGTCGCCGGTCAGGTACCAGCGCTCGAACGCGCTCAGATTCTTCCAGTGGTTGAACGTAGGGGAGGCAAACGGCACAAGCTTGCCCGAACGCGACATCAAAATGTGTTCGCGGCTGGGACAGTAGCGGCTTCGGCCCGGAACCTTGTCATGATGGGTATGATGCACGTCGGCATTGTGCCGACTCATATCATGCCCCAGCCAAAGGTAAAACAAGTCGCCAGTTCGCGCAAAATTAAGAAACACGGAATGGGGATAATCGTAGTAGCCGCCTTCCCAATGCACGTTTCGAGGTTCCGTGCCCTTGACTTCCTCGACCCCGTCGCCGAAGCTGAACATCCCGAAGCTGTCCACCTTGCCGGACTTGACCGAATGCCAGCGGGCCAGCGGCCGTTTCACGGATTGTTCAGCCCAGCGGTTAAGGGCTTCGACCCGCTCGCGCCAGTCGGGAAGGTAAACCTCCGGATTCGCCTCGCTCAAGTTGCCGAACACGCGCGTGCCCATGCAATACCATTCCGGCGGGCAACGCGCGAAGAGCGGCTCGCGGGCCGACGCCATAACAGCCAGCGGTTCGGCGCCTTTGCCATCGTGGATATTGAGCCGGAACTCGTGGGTCCAGGCCATACCGGCAAAGAACTGGGCATGGCCGTTTTCGTCGACCAAACATGTTTCGCCCTTGTCGCGCACGCGATCGGTCCAGAACCCCAGGGTCAGCGTTCCGTCCTTGTCCGCACCCAGCGTTTTGGCCCACGTCTGCCAGAAATGGCGCATGCCGACCGTCACGCCGCCTTGCGAACCGCGCACGTCCAAAGTCCCGATTTCAGCCGGGTCCTCCTTTTTCGGATCGCCTTCGCGATCGGACGGGCCCGCGCCGGACACGCGATACAGATCGGTCGCCAGAACCTCGATGCGCGGCGAACCGGTCAAGGCGCCGGCCATCGGCCGACCCTCCGCCAGACCCAGCAAGAAACGCGGGCTGTTGCCGAGAGTCAAGGGCAACTCAAGCCGCCAATCGGCCACGGCAATGTGGTCCGTCCATTCGCCGCGCCGGTTTTCGACCGTATAGACCACCTTGACGCGCGGCGACCCGGCATAGGCGTAGATGCGGCACTTGTAGTCGAGCGCGTAGCCCGAACCGTCCGCAGCCACATGGCGTCCGGTCGCCAGAAGCACAACTTTCATGGGCCCCTGCTCCTCGATGACGATTTTACCGTCCGGGCACGCGCCAGGCGAAAACTCGCCCTCCCCCGTGCGGATCCGGAACCCGCCCTTGTGACCGGCTTTCAAGAGCGGCGTGTTGTTCAGTCGCAGCGTGTCGAACAGGTTGAACCCTTTGCCCTTGACCGTGAAGTGCAACGGACCCGTGTTCACGGCGAACCCGTCGCCGGCCGGCGTGACGGTCAACGCGGCCGGGGGCGGCGGCATGGGCGCGTCGGCGGCGCGCAGCACGTAGGCGACTTGGCTCCTGGCGGGAACGCTCGCCTGGAAATCGACATGCAGCCACTTGATCGAACCGTCGTCCCACCAGCGGTTGGCAACGCCGAACTGGACGGGAACCGGCTTGCCGTCCGGCCCGAACAGACGCAGCCCGGCGGCGTCCTTGAGCGCGCCCTTGGGCAACGGCACGCCGCTGGTGACCGGCTCGTTCGAACGCGCCACGCCCAGTCGTTCCTCGACGGTCAAGCCCACCTCCACCGCCGAAGCCGACACCGTCAACCAGCTCGTGACCAACAAGATCAATCCCAATGTTTTCATGTGAGCCGTTCCTTTCCGTTAGCGCCTTAATCATCCCGTCCTGCCGAAAAAAACAAGAAATTTGGATGCCCGACAATCTTTTTGCGGCTTCAGTCTTCTCGCATCATTCCCTTCGGGCGGTCGGCAGCCTTCTGCAATGACCCGATGTCCCGATGACACGCGGGCCTACGGATGCGGGGCTGTTCACTGCCAACCGGATATTCAGTCTCTTCTGCCGCTCCACGAACGGACCAACGCACGAACATACGAACGCACGTTTTACTTTCCACGCTCCCCGCTCTTCAGTAACCCTTAGCGCATGCCGAGCCTTTTGTCAAGCGGTTGCGCGTAGACCATGGGCGAAGCGGGCGCGCCAGAGCAGGGCTTGAGCGCGACCCAGCGCTTGCAGGGTCAGGCGCAACGGCAACCCGACTCCGGCCGCCGACTGACTGTTCCAAACCATGCCCGGCACTTCCCGGAAATTCTGCCGATAGCATTGGCGGATCAGACGCCAGTGCGCGGCGGACGGAACCGGCGCGGTCGCACCGGGTTCGAGCGGCGCATGGAATACGGGGAACACGCCCATCGGCAAATCCTCCACCGTCCGCACCCAGTCCGAAGTCCGCGCCACATCCTCATCCGTCTCGCCGGGCAGGCCCATGACCAGACTGGCGAGCGGGAAGAACCCCGCATCGCACAGCCGCCGCATCTGTTTCGCGGCCGCGGCGGGCCAGGTATCGGCAACCGGGCCGAGCTTGGCGCGACAGCCATGCTCGAGCAGCAAGCGCGTGGACGCCGATTCCACGCCTACGTTGATCCAGGGCGCGCGCCAGCCGGTCTCGCCAACCAATCGCGCGCGCACCGCGCGCAAATCGGACTCCGATACCTGCGCGATACTGGCTATATTGGCGTGATCGACCTGAATCAGGCGCACGCCGTCGATCGCGCGCAGGCGGTCCAGCAACGCGATCAGTTTTTCGGGCTGCAAGCGCGCGCTTTCGGCGCCGTAGCGAAAAAGATCCTCGCTCAAAATCGCCAGATCGCGCTGACCGGCGGCCGCATTGACGCGCGCATCGGCCAGGATCACGTGCTCCGGAATATCCCGCATCGGGATACGGGCCATGCTGCAAAAGGCGCAGCCCCAACCGCACCCGCGCCCGATTTCGATCGCGCCCATGGCGCTGGCGCCGCGAATGGGCGGCATGGATTCCGCATCCGCGCCGCAGCCGGCGATGACCGGGGGGCGCGGCCGGCCCTCCAGCAGATCACGAAAGATCTCGCCCGCGTTGCCGTCCGCATAACCCGTAATCGCGTGGGCAATCCCGAACGCCTGCCGGGCCGTTTCGTTTTGCGCAAGCTGCCAGGCGCCCGCGCCGCCCGCGACGATGACCGCGTCCGGCGCGACCTGTGCCGTCAGCGTCCTCGCGCGCGCGAGCGTTTGCCGGAACAAACGGGCGGACACGATTTCGCCGCCGGCGATCGCCGACATGGTGGCGCTGTTCATGCCGATACCCAGCGGCTCGCCCGACGAAATCGCCACGATCCGCGTCCGGGACCCAATCACGTCCGCCAAGCCGTCGGGATGAGCCAACACAACGTCGTCCTCGGAAAAGCCGGCCCGGAACAGCGCGGCTTCGATACGGCGCAAGCCGAGCGGGGCCACGTCGGCGAACGGCAGCCGCGCGCGCCGCGGCGAAGCCAGCAGACGACAGGCTAGCGGCCAAAACGGAATGGTGGTCTGACTGCCCAGAACCATCCCGTCGAACAGCATTCGAATCCCGGCTGTCAGCAGCCGGTCCGCCGTCAGGACCACTCGGTAACCCTTGATAATTTCTGGTTTTCGCATATCTAGCCCTGCCGGATCTTGGCCGAAACATTTGCCCCTGCCTCCGTAAAACATGCCATTCCCCTCTTCCTGGCTGAAAGCCTGACGCAACAAAGCCTAGGGCAGCGCCC
>SLMC01000227.1 GCA_007133745.1 Kiritimatiellia bacterium | reverse complement strand
GCCGCCGCTACATCGCCGAGGAGGATCCCTTGGCGCAGGAGGGTAAGCGCTTCGACTTCTATGGGCGACCAGATGGACGCGCCGTCGTTTGGCTGCACGAGCAGAAGGAGCCGCGGGAACCCGTGTCCAGCGTCATGAACAGCAAGAATGCGGCTGATGCCACGAGCAATACGTTTCTCGGCGTCGGCAAAGAATGCAAGGGTTTCAGTATCATCCCATAACGCCGGTAATGATGGAATATTGGAAAAGCGGAATGTTGTAAATCATTGACAAACAGTGGTCGGTTCTTTTTCTTCCGTTTGCCGGTCGCGCAGTGCGTTGCAGAATTTCCGACGGAGGAAATCGCCGTTTCGGCTTGCTGTCATTGTTCCAACATTCCCCCATTCCATTTGCCCATGGGATGACAGTGGGAAGACTTTAAAACGCACAAATGTACATGTTTTTGCTTCCTGTGTCCATGGCGAATTTTAGCGGGAGACGCTAGGGTATGTTTCAGTGTTGTTTCGCGGAAGACTGGATTTCGGGAAGACAAGAAGGAAAGGAGCGATGATGAAGAGGAAACAGAGTGCGAAAGCAGGGGCGGAGGATCGGGAGCGGCGAATGGCGTGGTGGCGCGAGGCGCGGTTCGGCATGTTTGTGCATTGGGGCCTTTACAGTCAGTTGGGGCGGCACGAGTGGGTCATGAACCGCGAGCGAATTCCGGTCAAGGAGTACGAGCGGCTGGCCGATACCTGGCGTGTCAAGTCGGCGCCGGCTCGCGAATGGGCTCGGCTGGCCAAGCGGGCGGGCATGAAATACATGGTGCTGACCACGAAGCACCACGAGGGATACTGTCTGTGGGATACGAAACAGACCGACTACAATGCTGTCAAGCGTACGCCCGGTCGCGATCTGGTGCGCGAGTACGTGGAGGCGTGCCGCGAGTTCGGGTTGCGGGTCGGGTTCTACTATTCGCTGATGGATTGGCATCATCCGGACGGCGCGCGTTGCGCCAAGAGCGAGCCGGCCCGACGTCGGTTTTTGGACTATACGCAAGCGTTGGTTCGCGAATTGATGACCGGGTACGGCAAGATCGACATTCTTTGGTACGACGTGTCCTGGCCCTTGCCGACGCCCGAGGCTTGGGAAAGCCGGAAAATGAACCGCATGGTTCGGAAGCTGCAGCCGGACATTTTGATCAACAACCGTTCCAAGTTGCCTGAAGATTTCGGGACGCCTGAAGAAAAAATAGTGGCGGGCGAACCGGGCCGGGGTTGGGAAGCCTGCATGACTTTCAACGGATCGTGGGGCTATTACCCGTCGATCCCGGCCGAAGACTGGCTGAGCGTGCGCAAGGTTTTGTCCATGCTGCGCGAGGTTCGGGCCGGCGGCGGCAACTTGCTGCTCAACATCGGACCTACGCCCGGCGGTTCGGTACCGCCCGAAGCCGTGGAACGTCTAATCCCTGTTGGCCAATGGCTGAAGAAGAATGGCGAAGCCGTGTACGGGATGCCCGAAAGAAACGGGGATTGCTTTGCCATGGATCGCTTTACGCGTACCGGAAATACGGCCTATTACTGGCGCCGCTTCTGGGCGGGCAGGGAGATGACGCTGGGCGGATTCCAGACCAAGCTGAAACGGGTCAGCCTGCTGGCGACCGGCCGCACATTCGCTTTTACGCAAACGGCCCAACAAATCAAGATAACAGGTCTGCCCATGAAATGTCCCGACAGAATTGCCGGCATGGCCGTGTTCAAGTTGGAATTCAAGGGTAAGCCCAAGCAACGCCTCGGTGCGGGTTGCGTGCTGCTGTAGGCGCTCCGCTGAGATTGGGGATGAAGAGAGTGCGATTAGGATTCGCGAGTGACAGCAAAAGAACGAAAGGTCAGGGGCGAATGTCGAACAAACGGGATAGGCTTGTGATTCGGGAATTGGCGGCGCGGGTCGCCGAGTTCGCGGTCGATCCGATTCAGGAGGAAAAGCGGCGTCTCTGGCGCGCTTTGAACGGGTTGCGGCCGGAACGGCCGATGGTCATGATCGAACAGGTGCCTTGGCACGAGATGAATCGGTACGAGGCGTTGACCTTGCGCTGCGAAAATCCGGCAGTGCGCGAGTACGAGGAGACGTTGCGCAGAAGGCTGTTTCAGGCGGAGCATTTTCCGGTCGACAAGGTTGTCGAACCTTTCATCCATGTGCCTAAGGCTATCGAAAACACCGCATTCGGCATCAGGCAGCGCGACGAAACCGTTGCGACCGACCCTGCCAACGCCGTTGTGGGTCACAAATACGAAAATCAGTTGGAAACCGACGCCGATTTGGAGAAGATTCAGCCGCCGCGAATCGTTCATGACGAAGCCGAGACCGAGCGTCGTCTGGCCGAGGCGCATGAATTGTTCGACGGGTTGCTTGATGTTCGGTTGCAAGGGGTAGGGTGCCGCTATCCGCTATGGGATTGGATTGCGACGTGGATGGGGGTTGAAAACGCGCTGTACTCGCTGGTGGACCGACCCGATTTCGTGCATCGCCTGCTTGCGCTCATAACGGACAACTGTCTGAGCCAGATCGATCAACTGGAGGAGACAGGCGGGTTTTGCGAGCCGCAATCGGCCATTCACTGTTCCGGCG
>SLMC01000412.1 GCA_007133745.1 Kiritimatiellia bacterium | reverse complement strand
CGGTAACGGTACGCGCAACGCAGTGCGCCTTGGAGACTCATGCTCCAAGATGCGCCGCGCCATGCCCCAAAGGCTTCGCCGGTGGTGTCGGATGCGCATACCTCCCAAACATTGCCGCCTGCCCCATGCAAGCCCCACGGACTCGCCCAAAGTTCGTCCACAGGCGCTGTCACAGCGAAGCCGTCGCGATAGTTGCCAATCTTAGACCAAGGGCCCGCGCCATCCTGATCATGATAGTTTCCGGCCCGCCCGCTTGGAGGCGGCCACTCGTTTCCCCACGGATAAACCCGGTCATCGCCGCATTGAACGAAAGTTGTCCATTCGTCGTTGCTTGGCAACCGATACCGCCCTTCGCCCAGAAGGTCTTTTTCCTGATCGGTGAGCCATGCGGCAAACGCTTGGGCGTCCTTGAAGAGCATTCGTACTACGGGTTGCCGGTCTCCATTGAGGTCATGCCCCCGATAATCCCCGGAATCGTGATTCGGTTCCTTTTTGCGGTATTCTTCATTGGTGACTTCGTATTTGCCCACCCACATGTTTAACGCCTTGATCCAAACGAATTCCATGCCTGTTGCGGGCGATGTCCAGTTCCCCCCTTTTTCAGGCGCTGCGGCCAATGATTGGGGTGTCGCCTGATCGGAGGATCTGACGTCTTTGCCGACAGATTGTGGCGCGCTCCCTTGCAGAGCGGCGATTATAAAGGCAAAGGTGCAGAACAATGCGCACCTGTCTGGCCATGTAGGTCGATTTCTCATCCGCCGCTCGCCTTGCGCGGCTTCCGGAATTGAATGCGATGTTCCGTGCCTTCTCTCAAACGCTGGATGTTGCCGCGATGTCTCCAGACGGTCAACCCGGCCAAAGCGGTTAACATGACAGGAATCAGTAAACCGTAACGTCCGTCCAGATGCATCCATAGCGCCGTGGCGGCGGCGCTGACCGCCGCCAGCATGGACGCGACGGACACGTACCGTATAGCAAAAAAGACGAGCAGCCAGACGCCCAGCGCCACGGCGACCGGAAGTTGAGCGACGCCCAGCAGGGCGCCCGCGCTGGTGGCCACGCCTTTGCCGCCTTTGAACCCGAGGAATACCGGCCAGTTATGCCCGATCACCGCCAGTAAAGCGCCTGTGGCGGCCAACCCTTCGGAAGACGGTATCCCCAGGGTTCTTTCCAGCAGGGCAGGCAGCGCAAAAGCGGCCAGAAATCCCTTGAGCGCATCGCAAAAAAAGGTCAGCAACCCCCAGCCTTTGCCCACGCAGCGGAACACGTTTGTCGCGCCGATATTGCCGCTGCCTACGTCCTGAATGCGCACGCCCTTCATGCGCGCGATCAGAAAGCCAAACGGGATGGCACCCAGCAGATAGGCGGCCAAAGCAAAGAGGATAAGCGGGACAGGATTCATAGGTTCTCGGGCAGGATTCGATCCGCAGTCAGGCGGGCGATCCCCGCCAGCGGTGCGATGCGTTCGGGTTCAAAACACTCCAGCGATGCAATGGCTTCGTTCACAAGATCGCGGGTTTTGTTTTCGGCCGCCGCGCGGTCCATCACTTGCAGGCAACTGGCTTCCTGACGGTTTTGCGTATCCTTTTGATTTTCATCCAGAATATCGTCGGACATCTGAAAGGCCAGTCCAAGACATTCGGCATATCGTGTCAAGGAAGCGAGCCGCTCCTCGTCGCAATCGGCCGCAACAGCGCCCATACGCACAGCCGCTCGGAACAAGTCGGCTGTTTTATGCAAATGAATGAAATCCATGGTATCCGGCGAGGGAGCGCCGTCCGTAGCGGCCAGATCCTCGACTTGGCCGCCGATGACCCCGCAACTGCCTGCGGCCCGAGCCAGCTCGGCGACTTGCCGGACGACCCGGTTGGCGCATGGGGCAGGGGATCGTGTCGGCAATTCGAATGCCAGCGCTTGCAAGGCATCGCCGGCCAGAATGGCGACCGCTTCGCCGAACGCCACATGCACCGTAGGTTTGCCGCGACGCAGGGCATCGTCGTCCATGCAGGGCAGATCATCGTGTATCAGCGTATAGCTGTGCAGCAGCTCGACGGCCAGTCCGGGCAGCAGCGCGCATGACTCCGGTGCGTCCAGCGCTTCCGCAGCGGCCATGCATAGCGCCGGCCGCAGCCGTTTCCCTCCTGAAAACACGCTGTAGCGCATGGCCTTATGGAGACGGGCTGGACGCTCGGTTTCACGTGGCATTTCCCGATCCAAGGCCGAATCGATAAGCCGCCGTTTTCCCTCAAGATAGACTTTCAAATCGAACATAATTGGAAACCTAGCGTCCGGCGTCAAAGGATGCAAGACCGAAATGTGACAGCCATAAGCAGCCATAAGGGACACACACATTGTCGGTGCTTCTGGTTTTTCCGGGTGTTTTGCCAAGAGTTTTTTTGAACAGTAGGCAGCGAGAGAGAGTGGAACGTGGGTTCGTGCGTTGGTACGTTTGTAGGTTCGTGGAAGAATTAACCACGAAAAACCCGCCTTCGCCAAGCTTTCCGCCTTCGCAACGCCTCCGGATTACGGGTTCTTTCCTCTCCCTCCCCGCGCCCCGCCCGCCGCTGCGCGGCGGGCGGGGCGCGGGGAAATGGGGTTTGGGGTG